>JAYTWO010000204.1:0-9380 GCA_043743415.1 Planctomycetota bacterium | reverse complement strand
ACGGAGGCCGGGAGAACTCCAGGAGTTGGTAAGCCGCAGATGAACGCAGATGAACACAGATAGTCGCAGCGCGGCATCGCCGCAACCCAAGTGATCTGCCGCACGCGGACTCTGACTCCTCCTCCTCGTGTGCCCCCGCCTCGTCGAACAGCGTGATTGGCGGGGGATCAAATCTGGGCGGCGGCGGCGGGTGGCAGGTGCCGTCGTGTGGGCAGCTAGCATGAGTGGCATCGAGTGAACCGGGCTGTTAGAAAGTTTCTCACGACATGCAGACTGGAATGGTTTGCAGTGCAGAGAGTCGCGGTAGAAAGACGGATCGCGAACGAATTGCTCCCGTCGTTGAGCCTCTTCATCTGCGTTCATCTGCGTTCATCTGCGGCTCACAAACTTTGCGGCATGAGGCACTGTGGTGGATTTCTGCCGCTGCCGACTTCCCTGATGCACACACGCGAAACGCGCGGAGGGGGGAATCCTTTCGCTCCACTGGCGACCTGTTTAGACTCGACGAACCGGAATCGGGGCCGCGTCGTCTTCGATCCCCGCCAGCAGAGTCCTCTTGGAGCATCTCCCATGACACATCGACTGGCACTTCCCGCCCTGCTGCTGGGGCTGGTGGCTTTCTGGTCACAGCCGGTTCTGGCGGAGGGGCCGATCAAAGACCCGCAGTTGGAACTGGTGGTCAAGGCGATCCTGAAGGTCAAGCAGATCGACAAGCCAGTGATCGACGAAGCGGATCTCAAGTCGCTGTTCATCCTGGACGCTCGCAACCAGGGGATCAAGGATCTGACCGGACTGGAGAAGTGTCCGAATCTGGTCGAGGTGAAACTCAGTGGCAATGAGATCGAGAGCCTCGCCCCGCTGGCCGAACTCAAGAACATCCAGTCGCTCTATCTCTCTTCGAACAAGATCAAAGACGTCACTCCGCTGGCCGGGCTGGTCAGGTTGCAGCATCTGGAGTTGGAGAAGAACCAGATCGCCGCACTGACGGGGCTGGAGAAGCTCGACAACCTGCGGTCACTGTATCTGTCCGACAACCAGATCACTTCGCTGGAGCCGATTGCGGGGCTTAAGAAGCTGAACTCGCTGCTGCTCGACAACAACCAAGTGGCCGACTTGGCTCCGGTCAAGTCGTTGAAGTGGCTGTCGACGTTGCGGCTGCGGGGGAACAAGATTCAGGATCTCGCGCCTCTCAGCGAGCTGAACGAGTTGCGGTACACGTTCCTGGAGGGGAACCCGCTGAGCGACTTGGCTCCGCTCGTGGCGATGGCGAAGAAAGACACCGAAGGCGAACAGCGTTTCGCCCCCTATTGGCGGGTGTACCTCGACGCCGACAAACTCCCCGACCCCGCGAAGGGCCAGCTAGAGGAGCTGAAGAAGCTCGGGGTGCGGGTCAATCCGAAATAACAGTGGAAAATCGTCCGTTCTCAGTTTTCAGTGGTCAGTCCCCCGTTATCTGGCTCTAGGGCCTAGGCTCTAGGCCCTCCCAGGCTTCCCCATGTCCTCCCTCATCGATCTCTTCCGCGAACGTGCCCTCAAGTTCGGGAACTTCACACTCGCCTCGGGCAAGCAGGCCACCTACTACCTCGATGGCAAGCAGATCACGTTGCACTCGCAGGGGCTGCGACTGGTGAGTGAGGGCTTGCTGGCTTTGATGGAGGGGGTCGACGCCCAGGCCATCGGCGGCATGTCGATCGGAGCCGACCCGATCGTGGGCGGGATGCTGGCCATCGCCGCTGAGAAGGGACGCGACCTCGCCGGGTTTCTGGTGCGTAAAGAGTCGAAGGGGCACGGTACGCAGAAGTACATCGAAGGCCCCGTGACCCCCGGCATGAAGGTCGTCATCGTCGAAGATGTCGTCACCACCGGCGGCAGCTCGATCCTGGCTGCCGACCGCGCCAAGGAGTTTGGCCTGGAGGTGGTACTGGTGCTGGCGATCATCGACCGCATGGAGGGCGGCCGCCAGAACTTTGAGAAGCAGGGGTACGCCTTCCAATCGCTGCTGACCATCGCCGACTTCGGGATCGAGCCGCCGGTCGGGTGAGAGGTTTCTTAAGGCCGTAGCAGAAGTCGTGAGACTTCTGGCGTCCCAGGAGAAGAATACGGCAGAAGTCTCACGACTTCTGCTACGAGTCGGTTGTTCAGAACCTCCTCGCGGACGATTGTCGCCCGCGCAGCCAGATGGCATGATCTATTCAGGGGAGCCGATCGCTTCCATCCGCACACTCCGAGTCGCCCCCGTTGCGGAGGCGTTCGAAAGACCGGTGTCTCATGAAATTCATCCGCCGGATCTTCGCTGCCTCGGATCGGGGCACGTTCGTCGACCTGTTTCTGGCAGCGCTGCGACAGTCCCAGCCGCAGACCAAGCTGGTCTACAAAGACGAAGAGTTCGCGGTCACCACCGCCACGGGCCGCATCAACCTGTCCAACTTCTACGCTGAGTATTGCCTGCTCCCGTGGCACAAGCGCAAGGCGTACATCCAGCGCACTGTCGGCATCTTCGCCTCAGTCCGCGACGAACTCCCCGAGGACTTCGACGAGGCCCGCCGCAACCTGATGCCCAAAATCTGGATGCGCAGCTCTTTCGCCCACCAAGCCCTGCTGTGTCGCATTGAAGGGAATTCACCACCGGAATTGGAGGTCACTCCCCTCGGCGAACATCTGGTGACCACGATCGTGTACGACCTGCCCGAGTCGATGCAGACCATCCCGCCCAAGCAGTTCGAAACGTGGGACATCTCCAGCTACACCGCCTGGGAGATCGCCATCGAGAACCTCTCCGAGCGAACCCGCGCGATGGCCAAGATCGGCGACCATCTGATCTCGGCGGTTTCGGGCGACAACTACGATGCGAACCGGCTGTTCCTCGTCGATCGGCTCCGTGAACTCGGGATGACGGGGCACTTGATCGCGATGGTCCCCAATCGGGACACGCTGTACATCACCACGCTCGACGACAGCCTGGGCCTCAAGATGATGGCCGAGTTGTCCGACAAGTCGCTGCAACAGGAGCCGCGACCAATGTCGCCGTTCCCGCTGCAATACATCGACGACGAATGGGTCGACTGGCACCCGCCGGTGAACCACGTGTTGTATCTCCGGTTCCAGGAGATGCGAGCCCGCTACCTGCAAGGGGAATACTCCGAGCAGAAAGCCCTGCTCGACAAGCTGCAAGAAAATGGCGAGTACGCTGAGCAGTTCGTGGCGACCTACTCGGTGCTGCAGAAGAAGGACACCGAGGAGATCCTGTCGTACGCGGTGTGGGGAGATGGAGTCGACACCTTACTCCCGGAGACCGACCGCGTGGTGCTGATCCGCAACCCGGAGAAGCCCGAGGGGTTCGTGCATTGGTCCACGGTCCGCGAAGTCATGGGCCGCGAGATGCAGGAGGTGCCCGATCTGTACCCCAAGCGGTTCCGCGTGAGGCGGTTTCCGACGGCGGAACAGTTGAGTGAGATGGAGCCGAGCGAGAGCCCGTAGACGGGGCGTTCCCGGATATCCGTTGGGCCCAACCGCTGGCAAGCCGCCCGGCGGCGCGGTAGAGTCCGCCCTCTCACCCGCCCTGCCAAACAGCTTGCCCAAGGTCTGACCGTGAACGCGAAGATTGTCCTCCTCCCCGGTGATGGGATTGGTCCCGAAGTCGTCCGCGAAGCCGAAGCGGTTCTGCACCGCATCGCCGCCAAGTTCGGTCACAGCTTCTCGTTCTCGACCCATCTGATCGGCGGCTGTGCGATCGATGCGACGGGGTCAGCACTGCCGGATGAGACGCTGGCCGCGTGCCGAGTGGCCGATGCGGTGCTGCTGGGGGCGGTCGGTGGGCCGAAGTGGGATGATCCGAAGGCCAAGACCCGCCCGGAAGCGGGCCTGCTGAAGATTCGCAAGGAGCTGGGGCTGTACGCGAATCTCAGGCCGATCACGACGTTTGACTGCCTGCTCGATTCGTCGCCGCTCAAGCGGCACATCGTCGAGGGGACTGACATTCTGTTCTTTCGAGAGCTGACCGGCGGGCTGTACTTCGGCGAGTCGGGGCTGACGCAGAATGCCGATGGGAGCGAGACGGCGTTCAGCACGATGACCTACAGCACGCATGAGGTCGAGCGGATCGTTCGCATGGCAGCCCAGGCGGCGATGGGGCGGCGGAAGAAGCTGACGATGGTCGATAAGGCCAACGTGCTGGAGGCGTCGCGTCTGTGGCGGCGGGTCAGCGAGCGAGTCGTCAAGACTGAGTTCCCGGAGCTGGCCTATGATGTCGTGCTCGTCGACTCGATGGCGATGCACCTGATCTCGCGGCCTTCGACGTTTGATGTGGTCGTCACCGAAAATATGTTCGGCGACATTCTGACTGATGAGGGTTCGATGCTGCCGGGGTCGTTGGGTCTGCTGCCCTCGGCGTCCCTCGGTGAGCCGGGGCCGGGCTTGTATGAGCCGATCCACGGCTCCGCTCCCGACATTGCGGGGAAGGGCCTCGCGAACCCGCTGGCCACGATCCTGGCTGCGGCGATGCTGCTGCGGCACTCGTTGCATCTGGAGACGGAAGCAGCGGCGATCGAAGCCGCAGTGGAGTCGGTCCTCAACGCGGGACACCGGACAAAGGACATCGCCCGCAAGGACGAGGTTGCGGTGAGTACGACCGCGATGGGGCAGTTGGTGCTCAAGGCACTGAGTTAAGGACCATTCCTGAAGGCGGGAGCCAATTCGAGAGTAAGGAAAAATCGTAGCTGCCCCTCGCCAGAGGGCGGGCGCGTGAGCCGAGAAGCCCGCGTTCTGGCGAACGCAGCGACGGCAACCGCCCGCCTCAGGCAGCGATTTCGGAGAAATCGCCGACATTCCAGATGCTCACTCCGGCGTCAGCACCCCGAGGATATTCCCCCCGCAGCGGTAGTCCTGCTCATTGATTCGCTTTCGCCAGCGCAGTTGGACGAGGAGTTCAATGGGCTGGCCCTGCCAGGAGTCGAACTCCAGGACGACCAGGCGGGATTTCGGCGGGGTGTCGCTGGTGAGTCCGATCCCCGAGTCGGAGAGGTCATGGACCAGGTACATGTCCTCACGGTGTTCGACGACGACCTGGCGGGACAGGTTCGAGTCGGACTCCACCCAGCGCGCCTGATGGACCCAGACCGGACGGCGAAAGGCATGCCGCTCGGAGGTCCGGCGGTCCCACAGCCGCTTCTTGCGGCGGCGCTCGCGGGGGGTCTGTGTCAGCACAATGCCCCAGCCCGTGACGTAATCATGCACCACGTGTCGCAGCGCGGATCGAATCGCAGCCGGGAGATTGTGGACGGAACGCGGCTGGCATTTGACGGGAGAGTCGTCCGCCGTTTCGCAGTCGATTCGTAACACGTGTTGGTCAGCGACCATGCCTGTGTGCCTCGCTCCGCCTGTGTGTGCCACTCCGCTCCGGACTCGTCACGGGGACATTTCTGCCCGGTTGTGGGAGTTTGGCTGGTTCTGTACCGGAACGTGCGCGAGGGGACGCATCAGAACCCTACGCCACACCTCGGGAATGGCAACCCCCTTCTGAAGTGGTGCGAGGATGCACTCACCAGTGAGGATGCCATACGGCCACAGCGGGGCTCGCTGGTGTGGCATTTTGTCGACATCGCGTGTGCCATATCCACGAGACTCGCTCCCCTGCCGTTGATCACTCGGTGAAACAAAAAAAACACCGCTTGACCCACATTTTCGATTCGTCGTATAACCCCGCCGTTTGAGAGCGGCGATGTCTGCCGGTCTCGGGCGGTCGCTCCCCGGGGATGGGGAACAAGAACCGTTCATTGTCCGGACCCCGCAGGAGCAGTCATCATGAGTGAAGGGATTCACTCGGCCTCCGAGACGGCATCCGTCTCGACCCCGACCTACACCAATCGTCCGCGTCGCCGCTGGAGCACCATCCTGGGCGGCACCGCAGCTGTCGCCCTGGGAGCGGGAGTGCTGTTCCAGGTACTGCGTCCCGATCGTGCCGTTTCTCAAACGGCAGAGAAGCCAACTCGTGCAGTCGCGGGATCTTCCAAGGGGCGGGCTCCGGTCGAGTCCTCGGACCCCACCAAGCCACTGGCCCGCGTCAACAACGAGACGATTGGATACGACGTGGTGGCCAAGGAATGCGTGGATCGCCACGGCAAAGAAGTCCTCGACAACATGATCAACCGACTGCTCATCCAGCAGGAGTGCGACCGCCAGAAGATCACGATCACCCAGGCCGATGTCGAACAGGAAATCAACGGCATCGCCGAGAAGTTCAAGCTCCCCCTCGATCAGTGGTACAAGATGCTGGCTGCAGAGCGTGGGGTCACTCCCCAGCAATACCAGAACGAAGTGATCTGGCCGATGCTGGCGCTGCGGAAACTGGCCGGATTGCAGGCCGAAGCCACGGTCACCGAAGCGGACATGCTGCAAGCCTTCGAACGCGACTATGGTCCGCGCGTTAAGGCCCGCATGATTCTGTTCAACGGCAACAGCCGTCAGGCGGGACAGATCTGGGAACAGTGCAAGGCCGAACCCGAGAAGTTCGAGGATCTCGCAGCCGAGTTCTCGGCTGACCCCAACACGCGCTCGCTCGGCGGAGCGATGCCTCCCATTCGTCAACACGGGGGAATGCCCCAACTGGAAGAGGCCGCCTTCAAGCTCCAGGCTGGGGAAATCTCTCCGATCATCCAAGTCGGGAGTCAACACTTCATTCTCAAGTGTGAAGGCCGCACCGAGCAGCACGTCACCGATCCCAAGGAAGTCTGGGACCAGTTATACGCACAGGTGACCGAAGAGAAGACCCAGTTGGCGGTGGCGACGACGTTCCAGGAGATCAAGGAGCGATCCGAGATTCACAACTACCTCGTCAACACCACGACGACTCCGGCGGGCAGTGCCTCGACGGCCAAGTCGGCGAACAAGCCCGGTCCGGTGCAGCGGACAGCCGCCGGTCAAGCGGCCCGCCCCGTCAGTGCCACGCGGACCACCAAGCCGAAGCCAGCAGCTCCCGTGGCGGAATCCCAGTAACCGTCAGACGCTCTGCATCACCACCGACCTCCTCGTCACAACGCATCGACCTCCTGCTGATGGGGAGCCGATGCGTTGTGTTTTTGTGTGGGCGGCCAGTGGAATGTGACCCAAGAGGCTTCCGAAGTCTCCGAAGACTTCGGAAGTCTCCTGGGACACGAAGTCTGACCACTCGCCTGACAGAGTGCGGCGAGCCGCCGTGCCGCTGATGGTTCACCCACGATGTCGGAGAAATTGCCAACACTCCCGATTCTGTTTGACTTGTTGCGTGGTGTCGTGGATAGTGAAGGCGCTCGACCTCTCTGAATCATCCCCGACGAGGAACCTGTGGCTCACAAACTCATCATTGACGCTGATCCGGGGATCGGGGATGCACTGGCGATCATTCTTGCCGCCTGCAACCCGGCGGTGGATCTGTTGGCGGTGACTGCGGCTGCGGGGAGCGTCTCCGGGGACCAGGCGACCCGCAATCTGCTGGGCCTGATCTCGTTGCTCGATCCGCCGCGCTGGCCGCGTTTTGGAGTCTCGGACGGGGCGGTCGCGGCTTGGTCGGCGGTCGATTTGCCGCCTCCGATGGCCTTTCATGGGGCGCATGGACTGGGGGACTTCCCCGTCCTGGATGTGCAGTTGCATCAGAAACATGATTCCGCCAAGGTGATGATCGATCTGGTGCGGAGTCACCCGTCCGAGGTCACGCTGTTGACCTTGGGACCACTGACGAATGTGTTTCGGGCTGCGGAGATCTATCCCCCATTCCTGTCGGATTTGCAGTCGCTGGTGTGTCAGGCGGGAGCCTATGCCAGTCCCGGTGACGTGACGCCGACCGCGGAATTCAACATCCAGGCCGACCCGGAAGCGGCGCGATATGTCCTCCGCCAGCCGTGTACCAAGACGCTGGTTCCGCTGGATGTGACGCAGCGCGTGGTGCTGACGTTCGATCAATTCCAGCGACTCAATCCGGGGCCGGAGACGCGGTTCGGGCAGATCCTGGCCTGGACGATCCCGTTTGCCCTGCGAGCTGCCAGACAACATCTGGGAACCGAGGGAATCACGCTCCCCGAGGTCGTCGCCCTGGCAGCGGTCACTCACCCGCAATTATTCAAACAGGAATCCGGGGCCGTCGATGTGGAGCTGTGCGGTGAATTGACTCGCGGCATGACGGTCTTCGATCGGCGCGGCATCGCCAGTTGGCAGCAGAACATTGATGTGGTGACTCACGTCGATCCGCAAGGGGTTCTGGACCAGTTCTGCCGACAGGTGCAGCAGCAGTTGAAGCGGTAACGACAAAACAAAAAGCCCAGGGGTCGCAACCCCTGGGCTTGCTGGCCCGACTCTAAAGTGCCACGGCGGTGAGTTAAGTGCTCACCGCCGTAGCTGGCCCGCACCCTCGACGAACTTCCTAGTCATGGAACCCCTCCGTGGAGAGAGCGAGGTTCCACAACCCGGCTCAGCGAGTTGCGTCTGAGGTGCATATTGACAAGGAGTGGCTCCCCGGGAATGACCTGCGTAGGTCATATTGGGATGACTTTTTGAAAATAAAGACAGATTTTGGGCGATGTGAGGCTGCGTTTCGGTACATTTTGTTAAATCAGGGTATGCAATCTCGTCATTCGCATGGGTGGCTGCGATTACGAACGTTGGCCAACGGCCGTGTCGGTTTCTATCATGTCACGCAGCGATCAGGGCGAAGAGATCGTAGACTTGCCTTCTCCTCACACCTCTGAGATGAGCATGAATTCCAATCTGTTCCTAGTGCTTCGAGCCCAGGGGCACCCATCGTTTGCCACCCGCCTCCCATTGGGCGAATTAACCATTGGTCGTTCCAATGAGAATGACATCTCCCTCGCACTGGACACGATCTCCCGTACGCACGCACGGCTGACCGTCGGCAGGCCAGCGGTGATTGTCACCGATTTGAAGAGCACGAACGGCACCTTTGTGAATCGGAAACGGGTACAATGTGCCTCGGTGTTTCCGGGCGACTCGATCCAGCTGGGGAGTGTGCATCTCGTACTGTCTCTGGATCCCATTGGCATGGGGGGTCTTGATCCTGGAGAGATCACGCAGAATGCCAACAGCTCCGGCGAGGTCGAGAGTAAAACAAGCACTCCGTTCTCCCTGACTCCGACCCAGACGGTGGTCTTCAATTTGCTGATCCAGGGATACCTCTACAAGGAGATCGCCGACCAACTGAATCGCAGTGTGGACACAGTCAACAATCACGTCAAAAAGATTTTCGAGGCGTACGGAGTGCATTCCAAGGTGGAGCTCCTGCTGAAGGTCATGCCGCGTTAGGCGAGCGGTCGGTCAGAGTCTCCCCGTAAGACGGCCTTTCCAGGCCGTCTCACCGCGTGAAGTGGGACCAGACGGCCTGGAAAGGCCGTCCTACT
>JAYTWO010000203.1:0-9108 GCA_043743415.1 Planctomycetota bacterium | reverse complement strand
GCACCACCATCTTCCGCTCGCTTGGCTCTTCCCATGATGTCCGAAGTTTACTCAACCGACGAAGTGTTGTCAACGCAAAGGTTCCTGACACCTTTGTTTTGCTCCCACCTTTGTTTTGTCCGCACCGCCCGCTCATGCATATGCACCCGCGAACACCCGCACGACCGACACCGCAGAGCTTCCCGCGGAGCCTCGATCAACACCCGCAATACCCCGTCCGGGTCCGAATCCCACGTGTCCAACACCCGATAGCCACCCAATCCCATCACCCGATACAATCCCGCTGCGGACATGCTCACGTCTCCTCTGGTTTGTCGTGCCACTAAACACAACCCCAGTGGAGATCAGCATGTCCGCAATTTCAAGGCCACCCCCAAAATAGTCGGATGAACCCAAAAAGCGGGGTAGCACCAATTGGCCCTCCCCGGAGGTGCCGCCGTTGACATCCGCTGCATCAAGCGCCAGCGGTTCTGCTGGAAGTAATGCCAGTACCAATTGGCCAGAATTGCCTCCAGCACCGGCTTCATCTCTACCGGGGCCTGCTCGATCTCGGCCTGCATCCGGGTCACTTTCTCCTCGGGCTTGTTCCCCTGAATGTTCCCCTCCAAGGCAATCTTCTTACCGATCGCCTTGACCGCCTCCGCATAGGATTTGTCGGCCAGTGCCCCTTCGATGATCGGCTCCAGCTTCTCAATCGCAGTCTTGGGCAGCCCCTTTTGCACCGCTTCCTCGACCTCCTTCCACTGAGCATCTCGCGGCCCGGCATTCACGATGCACGTGAAGGCCACCAGCAGAAACGCCAGCACGCTGACACATTGTCGAGGGGGACATGGGAGTCGTCCTTTCCATTTTCGGGATCTTCGCCACACCGATTCGATCATGACCACTCGCCGTCGGTTCACGCGCGGCTCGCGGGTCCGTCCATTCGGAGTCATGTCTGCATCGTCATCAGATTGCCTCATGAAGGCCCCACGAGTCAGGGTGCGGTCGCGTCCCTTGCGGGCTGATGCACGATGGCAGCGTGGGCAAGCGACCGGTATTCTGGCACCGCTGGCTCCATCCCAGACCGCCCCCCTGAGCTTGTCGAACCACATGCCACTGTTACTGAAGCCATCCGGCTCCCTGTTGCTGCTATGGATCTTCGCCACCAGTACGTTTCTGGGAGCGGCTTTGCTGTTTCAATTGGAGCCGTTTGTTGGCAAGTCGCTGTTGCCGTGGTATGGCGGGGCTCCCTCTGTCTGGAACTCTTGTGTCTTTTTTTTCCAGTGGGTGTTGCTGCTGGGATACCTGTACGCCCACCTCTTGCACCGATATCTGCCACTGAGCCGACAGTGGGTCGTGCATGTGGCCCTGATGTTGGCGGCGTTGATGACCCTGCCGATTGGGTTCGATGTCGCGGGTTTGAATGGCACGGTGACACACCCCGAAGCCAGGCTGCTGGCAGATCTGTGGAGGTCGATTGGACTGGTGTTTTTCGTGGTTTCGACGACGGCCCCCTTAATGCAGGCGTGGTACGCAGCGGCACGTCCGCAGGGCAATCCCTACCTGCTGTATGTGTCGAGCAACACCGGCAGTCTGGTCGGGTTGCTGGCCTATCCGGTGGTGGTTGAGTTCTGGCTGCCGCTGTCGTCTCAAGCTCAGCTGCTGACCTGGTCATTTGTGGGACTGGTGGGGTTGTTCGTCGTGTGCGGGGGGCTGGCGATTCGTGGGCAAGGGGCCACGACGGTCGAGCGTATGAGTCCAGTCGCCTCCGATGCGAACGTGACCAACGGCACCCGCGTGCGCTGGTGGTTGTGGTCGCTGTGCCCGTCCAGCCTGATGTTGGGGGTGACGACCTATCTGTCCACGGAGATCGCTCCCATGCCAGCGATCTGGATCTTGCCTCTCAGTCTGTATCTGCTGTCATTCATCATCGCCTTTGCCCAACCCCCGCGCTGGGTCATGCCCGCCAGCGCAGCGGGTTTC
Source organism: Planctomycetota bacterium (assembly GCA_043743415.1). Taxonomy (GTDB): domain Bacteria; phylum Planctomycetota; class Planctomycetia; order Planctomycetales; family Planctomycetaceae; genus TH-plancto1. Next base: position 7,143 of record JAYTWO010000203.1, on the reverse strand, counting down.
ATTCTCCTGGCGCTGGTGACATCCGTGGGAGAGTGGTGGTTTCCACAGGAGGGGGGATGGGGGTTATTGTGGCACAACGGCCTGTTGTTTTGTGGATCACTGTGTCTGCATGGCCGGTTGTCGGCGACGCGGCCCGGAGTCCAGCATCTCACGGAGTTCTATCTCTGGATCTCGTTTGGCGGGTTGTGCGGCAGCCTCTGCAACACGCTGATGGCACCGCTCGTCTTCAATTGGCTGGCGGAGTATCCCTTGGCGATCGGGTTGGGAATCTGTCTGCTGCCGAGGCCACATTTCGAGTCTCGACAACACCGCATGAGGGCGTTCGCATTGTGCCTGGCCATCGCGGGCGTGGTGCTCTTGGGGTTGTCTTGGAATGTCTATTTCTCGGATGCCTCGCAGTATGTCCTCTATCGGGAGCGGACCTTTTTCGGCGAATTTCAGATCGATCGAGGACGGCAGGGCATCATGCACCAGCTCTCGCATGGCGGGACGGTGCATGGCATACAAATCGCTTCGGATGTGGCCGAGGAACGAAAACCGCCAATGACATATTACTTTTTCACCGGACCGATCGGGCAGTTGATTCTGGACAATCGAGGTCCCTCCGTGACTCAGAGTGTGGGGGTTGTCGGTCTGGGGATCGGATCGCTCGCGGGTTACGCAGAGAGTGGTGAGGCATATACGTTCTATGAAATTGACCCCGCGATCAGCCGCGTGGCTCAGGACACTCGCTATTTCACATATCTCGATGACGCCCGCCACCGGGGGGCCACAGTGCAAGTCATTCTGGGTGACGCACGGCTCAGGCTGCGTGAAGCCCCCGATCAGGCGTACAGTCTGTTGGTGCTCGATGCCTTCACCAGCGACTCGATCCCCGTACATCTGCTGACACGAGAAGCCATCTCCGAGTATTTTTCCAAGCTGCGCCCCGGGGGCTTGTTGGCCTGTCATATTTCGAATGAATATGTGGACCTGGAACCGGTCCTGGGGAACATTGCCGCCGACCTCGGATGTGTCGCCTGGGTGCAACACGATCACCAGTTGTCCGGCGAAGAGCGTCGCCGGGGGAAGAACCCCTCGACGTGGCTGGTCATGGCGTCGTCGGCAGCGACACTCCAGCCGCTCCTGCGCCCAGGACTCTGGAGTCCCTGTCAAACCCTGCCGAAACTGGGCGTCTGGACCGACGATCAATCCAATCTGCTGAGCATCATGCGTTGGAGGAAATAGGCCAAGTGGACCTCCAGCTCGCGCGAGTGCTGTTTCCAAGCATCTGCTGCTGAATACCGCGTCCTTACCGCGTCCTTACCGCGTCACACTCGCCGACTTCACCGCCGACTTCGACAACAGGGCGTCCAACTGCTTCAGATCGAGCGGGGCGGCGGTCACCACTCCACTGGCGTTGACCAGCCAATAGGTCGGGACCGAGGTCACACCGTAGTGGCGGGCGATGGGATTGCGGACACCGCGACTGTTGGCCTCGGAGAAGAAGATGTTGTTCCAGGCGAGTGAGTGCTGGTCCACGAACCGGTCGACAGCCGACTGCTCCCGATCGAGGTTCACGCCGATCACCATCAGCCCACTCGGGCCATGCTTCGTTACTGCCGCGTGCAGCAGCGGCAGGTCGGTGATGAACGTCTGCGAGTTGGAGGCCCAGAATACGATCAGCACCGGGTGCCCCACGAACTGGTCGATCGAGATGTACCCGCCCTCGACCGTGGACCCCGCGAACTCGGTCAGCTTCTCGCCTTGCAGCCGCAGTCGCCGCAACACTCCGACGGTGGTTTCCTGGAACGGGGAGTCGGGGTAGCGCTCAGCAATGGTTGTGAAGCAGAGTTCCGCGTCCTCGATCAAACCGACCTGCTCACAGAGCCGTCCGGCGGCAACGAGGTTCATGGCGGCGCGGTTTGTCTCCTGCGGGAACTTCTCGGCGAACAGACGCGACTGCTTGGCAAACGTCGTCGCCCGTCGTGGATCCTGGCGCCCCGCCTGCTCGGCTTGTGCCTGAGTGAGTTGGACCACCTTGAGCGACGATTCGATGGCCGCAAACGAGGTCTTGTCGCGGCGGTACAGGGCTTCGGCGTCTTCGGACAGAAGTTGGGCTTGATCCGGGTCACCGCGCAGGGCCAGTTGCTTCCGGGTCTCGGCCAGGTAATAGACCCCGTTGTTAAAGAGCTGCTCCTGCTTCGGGTCGTCCTTGGTGAGGGCGATTACCTGGATCGCCAGATCGATCATCTTGGTCCAGCGACGGAGCTGTTCGGTGGAGGCTTGCTCCGGCGTGAGCTTCACATCTTCGAACTCGCCGGGCTTCCCCTTGACGGGCTGGCGCACGAGATGGAACGGGGCCGATTTCAGTTTGGCCAGTTGATGCAACATGTACTCGGGAGTCCCGGGCTGGGGGAGGCCGACCGCTTCGGTCACCTCGTCGGCATCGAGCCCCTCTTCGGCCTCGGAACTGGCCGTCACTTCGGGACGAGTCCCCGGCTTAGCCTTCGGTGTCGCAGCAGGCAATTCGCCCGCCGTGGTCGTGACCCCACTGTCGTACTCGTTGGTCGACAACGGTCCGGTCGGAGCCTCGTCAGTCGTGGGGGCGACCGCTGCGTCCGCAGCGGCCTCTGCATCTGCCGAGAATTGACTCTGAGAGATTGGTTGCTGCCCACAGCCTGCGACTGCGAAGGCGGTGGCTAGAACGAGTCGCGAGCAGAACGTGTGAGTGAAATGGATGCTGCGCATGGGTTGCCCTCCCTGGACCGATGGACGAGGCCGGGGTTGTAGGCAATTCCCGCCGGACGAGGCAAGGGGAACCCCAAACATCCATTCAGCTTGCAGCGTCAGCACTGGTTTTACCGAGTGTTCCTGGCTGGCGCTGCGGGCTACAGCACATCATCTTTCGTCAGCCGCGAGTCGATCTGCCCCTCGACTTGCTCGAACAGCCAGCGAACCGGTTCGCCGCTCTTTCCCTCGGTGCAGCCATCGATGATTATCAAGGCCAGAAACAGGTTCCAGTCGCGGATGTTCCGATGCAACGTGGCGAACCTTTCGGCGTTGTGGCTTCCTTTGGATCGAACCTGGTTCCAGAGGGCGAACGGCTCGTCGTGAAACTGGACGATGGCCAGCAATTCCTCGTCGTCGATGAACTCGGCGAGAAAGGCCCGGGCCAAGGAGGCGTGGCTGCGAGGGTCGAGGATCGGCACTCCCTGTTTTGCGTTGGCCTTGAACGTATCATGCGTGTGGATCAGCACCCGCAGTTGGTCCTGTTCGAGCCGGGTGAGTTTGTGGCTCAGGGACCTGAGGTTACTTTCGATCTCCGCGATATGGGCGCGAACCGTCCCTTCGGGATGCCCCTCGCGCGGTTTCCCCCAATCCAGATTGTCTTGGTAGCGGGCATCTGCCTGGATCGCAGTCAGGACTGCGGAGTAGTCGGTCATGAAGTGGTCCAAAGTCGTGGAATGGGTTGACGACTGGGACACCTAGCGGAGGGAAAGGTTCACAGACCAGCCACCGACCAGCCCGCCCGCTGCGCATGCAAGGGCGACTGGACAGAACCCTTGCATGTGCAGCGGGCTGGAGCGGCGTGCAGACCAGCCGCGATCGCTTCCTGCTGGCTGATCGCTGATCGCTGATCGCTGATCGCTGATCGCTGATCGCTGATCGCTGAAGGCTGACTGCTGGCCCCCCCCTACCCCAAACTCATCGTCACCGTCTTCAACTCGGTGTAGTTGTCCAGGCCGGACTTGCCCAGTTCACGGCCCATGCCTGACATCTTGAACCCGCCGAACGGGGCGGCGGCATCGAACACATCGTAGCAGTTGATCCACACCGTCCCGGCACGGACCGACTGAGCCACGCGGTGGGCCTTGGCCACATCGCGGGTCCAGACAGCTGCGGCCAGACCGTAGAAGGTCTTGTTGGCGCGGGCGACGACCTCATCAAAGTCCTTGAACGGCAGCACGCAGATGACCGGGCCGAAGATCTCGTCGGTGGCGATGGCCATGTCATCGGTCACGCGGTCGAAGACGGTCGGCTGGATGAAGAGTCCCTTGTCCCCCTGGCGTTCGCCTCCGGTGACGCACTTCGCCCCGGCCTGCTTGCCGAGGTCGATGTACTTCATGATCTTGTTGTACTGGTCCTGGTCGATCTGCGGACCCTGCGTCGTGGCCAGTTGGAACGGGTCGCCGAGTTGACGCTCGCGGGCCTTGGCGACCAGCTTGTCGACGAACTGCTCGTGGATCTTCTCCTCGACGAACAAGCGGCTCCCGGCGCAGCAGCACTGCCCCTGATTGAAGAACAGCCCGAACTCGGCCCCGGCGACAGCAGCATCGATGTCGCTGTCGGCGAAGACGATGTTCGGACTCTTGCCGCCGAGTTCGAAGGTCAGCCGCTTCAAGGTCTGGGCCGCGTCGCGCATGATGAGCTGAGCGGTTTCGGTCGAGCCGGTGAAGGCGATCTTGTCGACACCTGGGTGCTTGACGAGAGCGGCCCCCGTGTCGCCGAATCCGGGGACGATGTTGATCACGCCCGGCGGAAACCCGGCCTCCGTTGCCAGCTCGGCCATCCGCAGGCACGACAGCGGCGTCTGCTCGGCGGGCTTCATCACAATCGTGCAGCCGCAGGCGAGCGCCGGTGCCCACTTCCACGCCACCATCAGCGCCGGGAAGTTCCACGGAATGATCTGCCCCACCACGCCGACCGGCTCGCGGCGGGTGTAGCAGAAGTAGTTGCCCCGCACCGGAATCGTGTCCCCGGTGAGCTTGTCGGCCCAGCCCGCGTAGTACCGCAGGCAGTCTATGACGAGCGGAATGTCGGCGGCCTGGGCATCGCGAATCGGCTTGCCGTTGTCGAGGGTTTCGAGGGCGGCCAACTCCCCGGCGTGTTGCTCGATCAGGTCGGCCAGCTTGCCAATCAGGCGGCCTCGATCACGAGCATCCATCGCGGGCCAGGGACCTTCTTCGAAGGCTTTCCTCGCCGCCTTCACCGCGCGGTCGACATCTTGAGCGTTGCCGCGCGCGACATCGGCGATCTTCTCTTCGGTCGCCGGGTGATAGGTCGCGAAAGTCTCTCCACTGACCGAATCGCACCATTTGCCGCCGATCAACATCTGAGTCTGACGGACCTTCGGACGAGCCACGGAGGTGGGTGGGGAAGCAGTGGCAGTGGCCATGGGAAAAGCTCCTGAGCGCAAGGGATGTACCGGAACCGAACTCGCCCCAGTATATCGACAAGTGATCCCGGTTCGCGAACTCAACCCCATTTGGAATTCCCGGAGGTGTGCGTCAGGATTCAGGATTGTCGGCGATTTCTCCGAAATCGCTGGCTGAGGCGATTCGCGGTTGTCTCTCGACGAGCGACATACCACCCTGCGAAGGCAACGCCGTGAAGGATTTTCGAGCCCTCCCCCCCTTCCGCCGCCGCCGTGGGGGCCCCCATGTGACATTTTCACATGGTCAAACCATGTGACATTTCTATTGGTCGCTGACAAGTGGCGAAGGCGGACCTGGCGATTTCGAGGAAATCGCCGACAATGGGGGCTGCTGACCTTGATCGCCACTGACACCCGAGTCTCGCACACTTCCCGGGCCATGAACTTTTGTGCTGGTAGCATTCCCTTGGGTTGATGAGGCTGTCACAATGGCCAGTTCCTATGGGAGAACTGGCTGCGATGAGTACCGATCTGAAATCTGTTCCGCTCGAAGACCCGACCGCTTTGGCGAAGTTCGGGAATCTGGACTTTATCGCCCGGCTGGTGGTCGAGGGGTACATGATTGGGCAGCACAAAAGCCCGTTCAAAGGCTCCAGCGTCGAGTTCGTCGAGCATCGCCAGTATTACCCGGGCGATGAAATCCGCCACATTGACTGGCGGGCCTTCGGCAAGACCGGCAAATACTACATCAAGGAATACGAGGAGGAGACCAACCTGCGGGCCTACCTGCTCGTGGACGGTTCCGGCAGCATGGGGTACGGCGAAAGCACGCTCAAGAAGTTCGACTATGCCCGGTCGATCGCGGCCTCACTCGGGTACTTGCTCGTCTCCCAGCGCGATGCGGTCGGACTGATTACGTTCGACACCGACATCCGCGAACGCATCGATCCCTCGACCAACCGCATGACGTTCCAGCGCATCACCCAAACGCTGGAGACCATGCAGACCGGCAACGAAACCAGCCTCGCTGGAGTCTTCGAGAAGATCGCCCCGACCCTCAAGCGTCGCAGCCTGCTGATTATCATTAGCGACTTCTTCGACAACATTGAACAACTCGGCCAGGCCCTCAAGCAGTTCCGCCACGCCAATCACGAAGTGGTCCTGATCCAGGTCGTGGCCCCTGAAGAAGAGGACTTCCCGTTCAGCAAGCCGACGCTGTTTCGCAGCCTGGAACTCGACACACACCGCATTCTGGTCGACCCGCACCGGCTGCGATCGATGTACCTGCAACAGTATCAGGAGTTCCTGAAGGAGATGAAGCAGGTGTGCGGTCACACGGGGATTGACTACGTCAAGCTGGTGACGAACGAGCCGTATCACAAGGCGCTGGGGGCGTACATCGCCAGTCGGCAACGGATCGGACGGCGGTAGTCGCCGAGAAAGCCCGGGGGTTGCAACCCCTGGGCTTTGGACCTCCACGGAGAAGACGGAATGGAATCCGATGTTCTGCTGCAAATCGATGGCCTCAAGACCTATTTCCACGGCGGTTCCGGGGTGGTCAAGGCGGTCGATGATCTGACGCTGACCCTCAAGAAGGGGCACACGATTGGCGTCGTCGGCGAGTCGGGATCGGGGAAGTCGGTGACCTCGCTGAGCATCCTGCGACTGTTGCCACCCGCCTCGGCGGAGATCGTGGGTGGCACGATCTCCTATCTCGGTCGGGACTTAGTAAAACTCCCCGAACGCGAGATGCGGAAGCTGCGGGGCAGCGAGATCAGCATGATCTTTCAGGAGCCGGGCACCTCGCTGAACCCGGTGTTCACGGTCGGGGAGCAGGTGATCGAGGTCATCCGCCTGCACAAGAAAGTCACGCAGGCCGAGGCCACTCTCCGCACGATCGAGCTGTTCACCGAGGTCGGCATTCCCGATCCCGAGTCCCGCCTGCACAGCTACCCGCACGAAATGTCGGGCGGCCAAAAGCAGCGGGTGATGATCGCGATGGCGCT
>JAYTWO010000202.1:0-14617 GCA_043743415.1 Planctomycetota bacterium | reverse complement strand
GCCATCGACCGCAACACCGGCAAGGTGTTGTGGACCGATTCGTCTCCCGGCAAAAACATCCTGCACGGGCAGTGGTCCTCCCCGGCGTATTGCGTCGTGGGTGGTCAGGCCCAGGTCCTGTTCGGCGGCGGCGATGGCTGGCTGTACAGCTTCGACCCGGCGGGTGACGGAGTTGGGAAGTCCAAGCTGCTGTGGAAGTTCGACTGCAACCCGAAGGATGCCAAGTATTCCGTCAGCGGTAAGAGCGAACGCAACCATCTGATCGCGACGCCCGTGGTGTATGACGGGCTGGCCTACATTTCCGTCGGCGAAGACATCGAGCACGGCGAAGGGAACGGACACCTGTGGTGCATTGATCCCACGAAGCGGGGCGATGTGAGTGCGGAACTCGCTGTCGACAAGTCGGGCAAGGTGATCGTCGACCCCCAGGACGGCACCCGCCGCCTGCAGGCGATCAATCCCGACAACGGCGAGAAGACCATGCCCAACCCGAACTCGGCAGCCGTGTGGCACTTCGTCGGCGAAGACCTGAACGGCAACAAGAAGCTCGACTTCGAAGAAAAGATGCACCGCACAATGGGGACCGCCGCCATCAAGGACGATCTGTTGTACATCGTCGACTCCAGCGGGGCGATGCACTGCCTGGATGCCAAGACCGGAAAGTCGTACTGGAACCACGACATGTTCGCCGGCTCGTGGGGTTCTCCGCTGATCGTCGAGGGCAAGGTGTACTTCGGTGACGAAGACGGCGATGTGTCGGTTTTCAAGCACGGCCAGGTGATGAAAGAGATCGCCACCAACTCCTGCGGCAACTCGGTCTACAGCACCCCCGTCGTGGCCAACGATGTGCTGTACATCAGCAACAAGACGACGCTGTTCGCGATCGGCAAGAAGAAGTAACAGAAGTCGTCAGACTTCTGCCGTCGAAGATCATCACGAAAGCCCAGTGGTTGCCACCACTGGGCTTTTCATGCACACACACGGGAGCGTTCACATGTGGAATCGTCGTCTGACCGTGGCCGCTCTGGCCGTGGCCCTGCTCACGGGCGGGGCCTCGATCGCGTTGTCTCAATCAAAGAAGCCCAAGGAGAAGGAGAAGAAGCCGCCCAACGTAACCGAGGTGCGGAACCTCGAAACGCAGGCCGAGAAGGCCAAGACCGATTACGTCAACGGACTGATTACCGTCGCCGAGGGCTTCGAGAAGCAGGGCCTGACCGACAAGACCAAAGACATCCTCAAATCCATTCTGGATGTCGCTCCCGAGTATGAGCCAGCCCGGATCAAGCTCAAGGCGATCGAGGAGGCCGTCTTCGACGAGAACAGCTTCGAAGTCGAGGTCGACGCCACCAAGGGCTGGACGATCAGTGTGGGTGTCACCAAAGACAAGCCCCTCCGCCTGGAAGCGGAAGGCACGTTGCGTGTTCTGCTGAACGAAACCGTCGACCCCGACGGGCTGGTTTCCACGGACCCTCTGATTCATCAGATCGTCGGCATTCCAACGGGGGCCTTGATGGGCGTCGTCCGTGACCCCCGCAACAACAATCCGAACGACAAGATCAACCCGTTTATCGTGGGCAAGGAGATGGAGTTCTCGCCCAAGGCAGATGGCATCCTGTTCTTCAAACTCAATCTCCCCCCCAACACCCAATCCAAGGGCAAGATCCGCGTCACGATCAGCGGCAACTTCCAGAAGGCCAACGGGCCGACCGGGTCGTAGGGAGTCGTCAAACAGGAGTCTTCCGGAAGAGTCGCCTTTCGCTCCGCGACAGGACGTTCTTTCGCGGAGCGACAGACGACAATCGGACATCCTGGCTGGATCTGTTGCCCCCCCCCTCGTCCCTCGTCCCCGCCGATTGACCACCTCTGAAAGGCCCCCCGATGCACGGATTCCACGACTCGGACACTCCCGCCCTCGCCGCTCCCGAGTCGGGACCGTGGTACAAATCACTGAACCGCTATCACTGGTTTGTGCTATCCGTTGCGGCGCTGGGGTGGTTGTTTGACACGATGGATCAGCAGCTGTTCACGCTGGCGCGTCCGCTGGCGATGAATGAGTTGGTCTCCCCCATCGTGACGGCAGCCCCGGCGGGCGAGACGGAAGTGCAGAAGGAGGCGAGGCTCAAGGAAGACAAGAAGCAGACCGGGGCTCGGCGACGAGCCTATGGGGGGTATGCCACTTCGGTGTTCTTGATCGGCTGGGCCACGGGGGGGCTGATCTTTGGAGTCCTGGGAGACAAGTGGGGGCGGGTGAAAACGATGCTGGCCACGATTGTGGTCTACTCGGTGTTCACGGGGATCAGTGCCTTGTCACTCGGGTTCTGGGACTTTTGCCTGTGGAGGTTCCTGACGGGATTAGGAGTCGGCGGGGAGTTCGCGGTCGGCGTGGCTCTGGTCGCTGAGGTCATGCCGAATCATGCTCGACCGCATGCCTTGGGACTGCTCCAGGCACTCTCAGCGGTCGGCAATATCACCGCCGCGCTGATCGGAATGGCCGGGACCGACTGGAGGACGATGTTTCTGATCGGGACGGCCCCGGCGTTGCTGTCGCTTTTCGTGCGTCGCCGACTCAAGGAACCGGAACGCTGGCAGGCGGCCCATCCCAGTGATGGCCCCGCTCAGAAGAGCGGCTCGTATGCCGAGCTATTCGGCGACCCCGAACTGAGGTATCGCGCGATCGTGGGACTCATCCTGGCGAGTGCGGGCGTGATCGGTCTGTGGGGGATCGGGTTCTTCGCGGGCGACCTGCAACGCGAGGTCTTCGGCCCCATGCTGACTGCGGCGGGCGAAAAGGATGTCGAGGGTAAGCTCAAGCAACTCTCCGGGATCGTCTTGCTCGTCCAGAACATTGGGGCGTTCTTCGGCATCTACCTGTTCAGCTATGTCAGCCACTACTTGGGGCGGCGTCCCACGTTTGCGATCTGTTTTGTGGGAGCGATGCTGGCGACGATTAACGTCTTCTGGAATCTGGGACGGTTCAATGGCATTTCGGACATCTACTGGATGATCCCGCTGATGGGCTTCTTCCAGTTGTCGCTATTCGGCGGTTACGCGATCTACTTTCCGGAACTCTTCCCGACCCGACTCCGCTCCACCGGCACCAGCTTTTGCTACAACGTCGGACGCTTCGTGGCCGCTGCGGGACCGTTCACGCTGGGGGTGTTGATCAAGAGTGCCTACGGTCATCATGAGGGAGCCCTCGCGTTCCGCTATGCAGGTTGCACCATGTGTGGGATCTTCCTGATCGGGTTGGCGGTAATCCCGTTCATTCCGGAGACTCGAGGGAAGCCGTTGCCGGAGTAGCCACGTTCACTGGAACGAGAGGGCCGGAGCAAGTGCGCGAAGAGCAGTGGTCGACTGCCAAAGCCTGTCAGTCACCGAGTCCGTCGAGACAGGTGGGCCACAACATGTCCTGAATGAGACGGGCACATCGGTTACGTGCCCCACAAAGTGGGAGAAACGCCATGACCATGAATCGATGGATGGGTGTTGCCGGGGCGATGGTGATCGCCCTGGGTTCCAGTCTCTCTCTCGCTGCCGAACCGGCTCTCCCGGAGCGGATTGAGTTCAACCGGGACGTGCGACCGATTCTGGCGGAGCACTGCTTCACCTGTCACGGGCCGGACAATCACACGCGCGAGGCGGAGCTGCGGCTCGACAGCGAACTCGGGCTGCGCGGGACGGCGGAGAAGCCGGGCGTGGTGCTGCCTGGCAAGTCGGGCGAGAGCGAACTGGTCCGTCGGATCTTCCTGACCGATCCCGAAGAGATCATGCCGCCGCCGAAGGCCGAGAAGCCACTGACCGCTCGGCAGAAGGCGATCCTCAAAACCTGGGTCGCGCAGGGAGCCCAGTGGCAGGGGCATTGGGCCTATGAGCCGCTCGTGAAGCCCGCTGTGCCAGTGGCCGAAGTCGGACCGTCCGGCCACGCGATCGATCGATTTATCCACGTCGCACTCGCTCAGCACAAGCTGCGACTGGCTCCAGAAGCGGACCGCGTCACGCTGATTCGCCGGTTGTCATTCGACCTCACCGGCCTGCCGCCGAAGCCGGACGAGGTCGCCGCGTTCGTCAATGACCAGCGGCCCGATGCGTATGCTCAACTGGTCGAGCGGCTGCTCGCTTCGCCGCACTTCGGCGAGCGGATGGCGGTCTACTGGCTCGACCTCGTGCGGTTCGCCGACACTGCCGGATACCACAGCGACAACCCGCGCGACATCACTCCGTATCGCGATTACGTGATCCGCTCATTCAATGAGAACAAGCCGTTCGACCAGTTCACCACCGAACAACTCGCGGGCGACTTGCTGCCGAATCCGACGACACAGCAGAAGGTGGCCAGCGGGTACAACCGGCTGCTCCAGACGACCGAGGAAGGCGGGGCGCAGGCCAAAGAGTACGTCGCCAAGTACAACGCCGACCGCGTTCGCAACGTGTCGACCGTCTGGCTCGGCAGCACGATGATGTGCTGCGAGTGCCACACGCATAAGTTCGACCCCTTCACGATCCAGGACTTCTACAGCCTGGGTGCCTTCTTCGCCGATGTCCAGGAGTCCCCCATCGGGCGACGCGAGCCGGGGATGCCGGTTCCGACGGATGAGCAGCAGGCTCAGCTCACCGCATTCGAGACCTCGGTCGCAGCGGCCACCGCCAAGCTCGCTCAACTCGCCGATGAGCGGGCAGCGACCGCGTCCGCCGAGATCGCCGCGAGCGTCGTCTGGCAACCGGTCACTCCGACCGAAGCCAAAGTCCAAGGCGAGTCACAACTCGCCGTGCAACCCGACGGCTCGCTGAAGTCGACCGGCAAGGTCGCCGCCAAAGAGAATTACCTGTTGAGGCTCAAGCTCCCGGCCGCAGCTGTGACGGGAGTGCGACTTGAGGCGCTGACCGATCCCGACCTCCCCGCGAAGGGGCCGGGGACCGCACCGAATGGCAACTATGTGTTGACCGAGTTCAAGGTCGAGATGATCGCCGCCGATGGCCCGAAGCCGGTCAAGCTGGTTAAAGCGGTGGCTGACCACTCGCAGAACGGCCACGACATCGGCACCGCCATCGATGGCAACAACGAGTCGGGCTGGGCGGTGCTTCAGCAAATCGGTCAGCCGCATGAGGCCCTGTTCCAATTCGAGAAGCCGCTCGGTGTCGCGGGGGATGAGGTTCAAATCCAACTGCAGTTCCAGTCCCAGTACGCCCAACACAACATCGGTCGGTTCCGGATTTCTTTGACGACCAGTGACAAGCCCGTCGAGCAAGGGGCACCTCCGGCTGTGCAGGCTGCGCTGGCGGTCGAAGCGTCGAAGAGAACCGCCGAGCAGAATGCGGCGATCGTCGCCTACCTCCGCGACAGCTCACCCGAGTTGCAGCCGCAACGTGACGCACTCAAGCAACTCCAGGCCCAGAAGGCCGCACTGCTGAAAACGGTTCCGGCGTCGTTGATCTCCACCTCGGGTGCTCCGCGCACGGTGCGTGTGCTGGCGCGCGGTAACTGGATGGACGACTCCGGCGAAGAGGTCACTCCGCAAATCCCGGCACAGTTCCAGCCGCTCACCGCCGAGGGCCGCCGCTTGAACCGGCTCGATCTCGCCCAATGGATGACCTCGACCGAGAACCCACTGACCGCGCGGGTGTTTATGAACCGGCTGTGGAAGTTGTACTTCGGCCAGGGCTTGTCGAAGACGGTCGAGGATCTCGGCACGCAAGGCGAATGGCCGACGCATCCGCAACTCCTCGAATGGCTCTCGGTCGAGTTTCGCGACTCCGGGTGGGACATGAAGCAGATGATCCGGCTGATGGTGACCTCAGAAACCTATCGACGGAGTTCGGTCCTCTCCCCCGAGGCGAAGGCAGCCGACCCGTTTAACAGGCTGCTGTCGTCGCAGTCACGCGTGCGGCTCGATGCCGAGTTCATCCGCGACAACGCCCTCGCGGTGGCTGGGTTGCTGTCGCCGCGCATCGGTGGCGAGAGCGACTTCCCCTACCAGCCCGCCGGGTATTGGGAGTACCTCAACTTCCCCGGTCGCACGTGGCCCGATGACTCCGGCGAGCGGCAGCACCGCCGAGGCATGTACACGCACTGGCAGCGCAGCTTCCTGCACCCGAGCTTACTCGCCTTCGATGCTCCCAGCCGCGAAGAGTGCGTCGCCGACCGTCCGCGCTCGAACACTCCGCAGCAGGCATTGACGCTGCTCAACGACCCGACCTATATCGAGGCGGCGCGGGCGTTCGCGACTCGGATCCTCAAGGAGGGCGGCAGCGACACGCCGAGCCGCCTGAAGTGGGCCTACCATCAAGTCCTCTCCCGCGACCCGCACCCGGCAGAGATCACTCTTCTGGAAGGCGTCCTCAAAAAGCACGCCGAACGGTTCCAGAGCGACCCGGCTGCGGCGAAGCAATTGCTAGCGGTGGGGCAGGCACAGGCGGATGCGAACGCCGAAGAACTGGCTGCGTGGACCTCGGTCGCGCGGATTCTGATGAACCTCCACGAAACGATCACTCGCTTGTAGCCAGTCCGCGATACGTCGCGGATCACATCCCCGCCTCTCTGGTGTCCGAGGAGTTCCCCGTGCGTTTGTCTATCGCGTTGTTGATCGCTGCGGGAGTGTTCTCGTCGAGCCACATCCAGGCCGAGAACTGGCCGGGCTGGCGGGGGCCGCGCGGGGATGGGACCAGTGCCTCGCAAGGTGTGCCGCAATCCTGGAACGGCGAGACTGGCGAGAACATCGCCTGGAAGGTCGACGTGCCCGGGGTAGGGCATTCCTCGCCGATCGTGTGGGGCGAGCGCATCTTCGTCACCACTTACCTGGAAGAGACCCACGACCGGCTGCTGCTCGCCTACGACCGGGCCAAGGGCGGGGAGCTGTGGCGAACGATCGTCACCCAGTCGCCGCCGGAGCGGCTGCACCAGTTGAACAGCCTGGCCTCGGGCACCCCGGCGACGGATGGGAAGCTGGTGTATGTGACTTTCTTTGAGACCGATGGCAGCCTGACGCCTGCTCAGAACGTCGGGAAGCCGAGAGATGCGACGCTCGGCCAAATACTGGTGGCGGCGTATGACCTCGACGGGAAACCCGTGTGGGCCAAGCGGGTCGGGGTCTTCTCCAGCGTGCATGGGTTTTGCTCGTGCCCCGTGCTGTTTGAGGACACCGTGATCGTCAATGGCGATCACGACGGCGACTCCTACATCGTGGCCCTCGACAAGCCAACCGGCGAGACCAAGTGGAAGGTTGCACGCGACCACAAAACCCGCAGCTATGTCACCCCGCTGATCCGCGAGGCGGGTGGGAAGACGCAGATGGTGTTCTCGGGAAGCAAGCACATCATCAGTCTCGATCCCCGCACCGGCGACCGCATCTGGAGCATCGCCGGGCCGACGGAGCAGTTCGTGGCCTCGATGGTGTATGACGGAGAGCGGCTGTTCATGGCGGCTGGGTTTCCGGATTACCATGTGATGGCGATCCTCCCGGATGGGACCGGGGATGTCACCGAGTCGCACGTGGCGTGGCACTCGCGCGAGGCCAAGTGCTATGTCCCCTCGCCGGTGGTGGTGGATGGGTACTTGATGGTGGCCAACGACGACGGCATCGCCCACTGCTTTAATGCCAAGACCGGTGAGCACCAGTGGAAGGCTCGTAACGGTCGCCACTACAGCGCATCGCTCGTGACGGCGCGGGGACTTGTGTACTTCATGGATGACGACGGCGTGACCAAACTCGTCCGTCCCGGTCCCACGCTGGAGATCGTCGCTGAAAACAAACTCGGCGAACAATGCTTCGCCTCACCGGCGATCGCGGATGACGACCTGATCGTCCGCACGCACAAGAGCCTGATTCGGATTGCGAATGGGACCGCGAAAGCGGAGTGAGTTGAACCCGTTGGAGTCCAGGCTTTTGCCTGCACCGGAGCAGCCTAAAGGCTGGACTCCAACGGGTGGACTCCAGCGGGCTGGACTCAAGCCAGTTCCGCGATATGGTCAGCGGTGGAGATGTACACGGGCCTTCCGGCGGCGTCGTTAAATGTGCGACGGTAGTCGATGCCGAGGTGGTGAAAGATCATCGAGCGGAAGTTCTGTGGATTCAGTTCGCGCTGGATCGGGTGTTCACCCATCGCGTTCGTGGCCCCGATGACCTGGCCCATCCGCTTGCCTCCGCCGGAGACGAGAATCGACATGGCGTGCGGCCAGTGGTCGCGGCCCCAGTTGAGCTTGCCGTTACTGTTCCCCTTCTGTTCGTTGCCGCGCGGAGTGCGACCGAACTCGCCCGAAACGATGATGAGGACATCTTCATCGAGGCCGCGCTGGTAGATGTCTTCGATCAGTGCCGTTACGCCCTGGTCGAGACCGGGCAGCCGCTCGCGCATCGCGGTCGGCAGATCGCCGTTGACCGCGTGGTCGTCCCAGTTGGAGATCTCCTTGCCGCCGGGCACGCCGACCGTCACGAAGTTGACGCCCGACTCCACCAGCCGCCGGGCGAGTAGAGCCTGCTGGCCCCAGCCCTCACCGTATCTGGCTCGCGTCTGCGGGTCTTCTTGAGACAGGTCGAACGCCACGCGGGCCTTGTCGCCGCCAATGATCTCCAGGGCCTGACGATTGAAGGCATCCAGCGAACTCATCATTCCTTTGTCGAGGTCGGACCGCAACCGATCCAACTGCCCGAGCAGCGACTGCCGCGATCCCAACCGCCCGCTCTCCACAGTCGCGGTAGCGTTCGGCAGCCCCTTCTCACTGACGGTCGGAGGACGGTACATGTTGCCCCAGTAGCCCGTGGCTGTGGTCGGGACGTAGCTGTAGTGCGTGGCCCCCATGCCGCAGGCGACCGGCATCCCCTGGGAGCATTGGCCAAAGACGCGGCTGACGACCGCTCCGATCTCCGGGTGGACCGACTCATGCTTTCCCTCGTCCCAGTCGGGGTAGCCGCTCATCATCACCGGGATGCCATCGTTATGCCCGGCAAACGTGTGCGAGCACGACCGGATCAACGTGAACTTGTCGGCGATCTTGGCATGCAGCGGCAACAGCTCACAAATCTCCATCCCCGGCACATTGGTCGCGATGGGCGAGAACGGCCCGCGCACATCCCGCACGGCATTCGGCTTGAGGTCGTACGTCTCCAAATGTGACGGACCGCCGTTTTGCCACAACAGAATCACCGACTTCTTGGTCGGTGTGGCCCGATACTCCGACGGCTCCGCGGCGCGGGCTTGAATGCGAAGCAGATCCGCCAGCGTGAGTCCGCCGCAGCCGAGCGCCCCGATCTGCAGCATGTTCCGCCGGGTGAACCCGTTTGAGTGAGCAAGATCGAGCAAGGCACAACTCCGAACCAGACGGGGGACGATGGGCGTGGTTGCGGCGATGTGTGAGTCGTCCGTCCCTCGCGGCACCGCAGTGGGAGAGTATCGTCACACACATGGAGGATTGTCCATGTGTAGCTTACTGAAATGAGGGATTCCCGTTGAAATCGGGCGACTCCGGTGAGGTGAATCGGTCCTGCCGGGAAAAAACAAACGGGGGCCAATCGGCCCCCGTTCCTGGACGTTCAGTGGTGACGGACACTCCCGACTCAGACGACGACCGACTTGCCCGGCACCGCAATGGCGTATTCGCCCTTGTCGTTCGGCATGGTCGGCGGTTCGGCGTCGAAGGCGTAGGTCTTGGGCATGATGCTGACCTGAGAATTCAGGGCCTCCTCCATCGTGATCACCTTGCCCGAGTACGTACACAGGCGACCGAGGATGGCGGTCATGGTGCTCATGGCCCCGTACTCAGCCTCGTTGTAAACCGTGGCATTCGTGCGAATGGCTTTGAACAGGTCATCGTGCTCGACCTGGTAGGGATTCTCACCCTTCGTCTTCGACGGGATCTTCTCCCCATTCGCCAACTGGATGTGTTTGCCGCCGAAGTTCACGATCCCCTTCGAGCCGTGAGCGTGCTCTTCGACCGCGTTCCAGCAGCCCGGAATGTGGCGGCACTGGCTGAACATCTTGGTGCCGTCGGCATAGGTGTACTCGACCGCGTGATGGTCGTAGATTTCCCCGTACCGCTTGTCGGTGCGGACCTGGCGTCCGCCCATGCCGTTGGCCGACACCGGATAGGCGTTCTTCATCCAGTTGCCGACATCCAGGTTATGGATGTGCTGCTCATTGATGTGGTCGCCGCACAGCCAGTTGTAGTAGTACCAGTTCCACATCTGGTACTCCATTTCAGTCTTCACCTGCTCGCGGGTCTTCTTCGGCTCCCACACACCGCCGCCGTTCCAGTACACGCGGCTGGCGAGCACATCGCCGATCACCCCGTCGTGGATCATCTTCATCAGTTCGAGGTAATGCGCTTCGTGCCGCCGCTGGAGTCCGACGCCGACCTTGAGGTTCTTCTCCTTGGCGAGCTTGGCCTTCTCCAGCACCAGGCGCACGCCCGAGGGATCAGTCGCGACCGGCTTCTCCATGAAGACGTTGCGGCCCTTGTCGACAGCATGGGCGAAGTGCATCGGGCGGAACCCTGGTGGAGTCGCCAGGATCACCACATCAATGTCGCTCTCGATCACCTGCTTGTACGCATCCATCCCGCCGAACTTCTGCACGTCGTCGGGCTTGAACTCATTCGGCTTCCCCTTCATCGCGTTCGCGACCTGCTTCAACTGGTCATCAATCACGTCCCAAAACGCATCGCCCACGGCCACCAGCTTGACCTTGCCCTCGGTCGACAGGGCTTGACTCACGGCCCCGGTCCCGCGGCCTCCCATGCCGACCAGTCCCACCTTGACCGCATCATCACCCGCCGCATAGACCGATGACGACAAGTGGTTCAGCAGAACAGCCCCGGCTGTCACAGCTGCGGAGTTTTTCAGGAACGTACGACGCGACATGGATTGGATCCTCTCGAGAGTGAATGAGTCCGTAGAAGTCGGCGAGTCGCCAGACCAATCAGGCCCGCGCGGACGCCCTCTGGAACACAAGACCGAACCGGGGCGCGTGATCCCAAGAATCCGCGCGGTGTCCGATCATGGAACACCGGGATGATAGCATAAGTGGATTGGAATCTGAGTCTGTGCAGGGAAAATCTGGAGGAACTGACTGCCCGTGGGTCAGCGACTTGGTACAAGTCATGGACTGCTCACCCGCGTGTGGGTAAACAGCCTACGGGGAGATCGCTGAGAGGCTCGCGACCAGTTGGCACCCACCCCACAAGCACCCACCCGCCAGTAACCCCGCCACCGCGTCATCGGCCATCACGCCCCAACCGCCGGGCAGCCGCTCAGCCCAACCGACCGGTCCCGGCTTCCAGATATCGAACAGCCGGAACAACGCGAACCCGACGATCGCAGTCGGCCAAGTGACGGGCACGAACAGATAGACCCACGCGAAGGCCAAGAACTCGTCACACACCACGAACTGCGGATCTTTGATGCCGGAGACTCGGATCGCCCGCGCGGAGAGGGCGGACCCCATGAGGAACCAAACGCCCCCCAGCACAGCCAAGTCTCGCGGACCGCTGATCCCCCCGCGCTGAGCCAGCCACACCAGCAGCGGACCGAGTAAACTCCCATACGTCCCCGGAGCCTTCGGCAGATAACCCAATCCTCCCCCCGCAGCTACGAGGCAGACGAGGCGATCGATCGGTGATGCTTTGGAGACCGACTCGGGTTCGCTCACGGCTTCGCCACCCGCAGGTCGAGGCACTTCAGCGTCGTGTCATCGCGGACATACAGCAGCCCGTTCGAGAAGGCTGGCAACGCCCGTGTCACGCCGGTCAGCACCTGCTCGCGGGCCAGTTCGGTATACCCCTCCCCGTTCGGCTCGACCAGCACCAGTTCCCCGTTCGTCTTCACCAGTAATAACTTTCCATCGACTAGGATCTGGGTGCCATAGCCGAAGTTCTGTTCGGACCACTTGAGCTTCTTGGTCTTCGGATCGAAGCACTTGAGGTCGGCGGGACCGGTATCGTCGCGGCCATCTATGCCATAGAACAACCCGCCGAGGAGAATCGGCGTGGCGTACTGGCTCGCGAAGATTTCTTCCTTGGCATAGTCGGTCACAAAGTTCGGGAACTCCAAGTGCCCCGACAAGGCCCCGACCCCATAGCTGCTGGTGAGAAAGATTTGGTTGCCGTGGATGACCGGCGAGGCCCCATTCACAGTCGGTCCCCGGGCTCCGAAGGGGACATCAAACACGGGGCTGCCTTGGGTGACCTCGATCCCGACACACTTCAGACGGGTGATGATGATGGCAATCGGCAGCCCCTCGACATCCATCAGCACCGGTGCGGAGTAGCTGGCGTCATCAGCGATCTTCTGCCACACAGTCGCCCCGTCCGCTAAGTGGAAGGCCACGACCCCGGCGTTTTGCCGCTTGCCGCCGACATTCACGACCACACGCTCCGCGACCACCAGCGGAGCGCTCCCTGCTCCGAAGTACCCGGTCTCCGCGCCGAAGTCGGTGTGCGTGTCCCGCGTCCAGTCCTGCTGACCGGTTTGGAGATTATGACTGGAAAGCACCCCTTCCGCCCCGAACGTAATCACCTGGCCCTGGGAGATTGTGGGCGTACAGAGCGGGCCGTTTTCGCTGCCAAATTGCGGTCGGAAGGCCGTCGGATGCGCTGCCTTCCAGAGCGGCTTCCCGGTCACAGCGTCGAGGCACTCGATGACCTCCTCATCACCCACACGATGGAACAATACCGCCCGGCCCTGGGACACCGCGATTCCCGCGAACCCGCTGCCGACTGGACGCGACCAGGGGGACTTCAACGGCCCCTTCCAGCGCGAGGCCATCTTCTCGCTCGCATCGGCGATCCCATTCCGTTGAGGGCCCAGAACCTGCGGCCAATCGGCAGCATGTGTCGAGGCACCGGTTCCCCCCAGGAGCAAACCGAGTGCGAGCAGAGTGGACCTCATTGTCATGAATTGTCTTCCTGGAGTCATTGTATTTCTGGCGAGCGGTCAAAGCATGTTGACCGTGGGATAGGCTTCCAGCCTGTCATTTGGCCGAAGCTGACAGGCTGGAAGCCTATCCCACGGGTCAGACAAGTCTGACCGTTCGCCTTCTGGTCGCTACGTTCGCCAGAACGTGGGTTGCCGGAACCCGCGTTGAACGCGGGAGGTCAATGCAGGCCGAATGCGAGTGGTACTCTACCGACTCGACTGCGGTTTCGACACCGGAAAATGCGATTGACGCACACTCCACTACAGGTTCTCGCGAGCTGTGCTGAACGCCGCGATCCCCTCGTCCAGATCGGCTCGGGTATGTCCGGCGGAGATCTGCGTGCGGATGCGGGCCTTGCCTTGCGGGACCACTGGGTAGGAGAAGCTGACGACGTACACCCCCTGCTCCAACATCCGTTCGGCCATCTTCCCCGCCTGCACCGCATCACCCAGCATCACCGGGGCGATCGGGTGCTCGCCGGGCAGGATCTGAAACCCGCGGCGGGTCATCTCCTCACGGAAGTACGCCGTATTGTCCCACAGCTGTTGTCGCAACTGCGGTTGGTGGGCGATGAGGTCGAGAGCCGCCAGCGAGGCCGTGACGATGCTGGGAGCCAGCGAGTTCGAAAACAGATACGGTCGCGACCGTTGGCGGAGGTACTCGACGATCTCCTTTCGTCCGCTCGTGTACCCGCCACTGGCCCCGCCGAGGGCCTTGCCCAGCGTCCCGGTCAGGATGTCAATGCGCCCCATGACTCCCTGCTGCTCATGCGTCCCGCGTCCGCTCGGGCCACAGAACCCGACTGCGTGCGAGTCGTCGACCATCACCAGAGCTTTGTACTTGTCGGCCAGTTCGCAGATCGCTGACAGGTTCGCGAAGTACCCGTCCATCGAGAACACTCCGTCGGTCGCGATCATTCGGAACCGAGCCGACTGAGACTCCTGGAGCTTCTGCTCCAGGTCGGCCATGTCGTTGTTGCGATACCGAAACCGCTGCGCCTTACACAGCCGAATTCCGTCGATGATGCTCGCGTGATTCAGCTCGTCCGAGATGATCGCGTCCTCAGCTGACAGCAGCGTCTCGAACAGCCCGCCGTTGGCATCGAAGCACGAGGAGTACAGGATCGTCTCTTCGGTCCCCAGAAACCGGCTCAGGGCGGCTTCGAGGTCGGTATGGATCTGCTGTGTGCCGCAGATGAACCGCACGGACGAGAGGCCGAAGCCCCAGTCACGCAGCCCCCGCTGAGCGGCCTCGATCAGCACCGGATGATTCGACAGACCGAGGTAGTTGTTCGCGCACAGATTGAGGACCGGACGCCCTCCCAAGACCCGCACATGAGCTGCCTGCGAACTCGTCAGGACACGTTCTGCTTTATACAGCCCCGCGTCGCGAATGGTCTGGGTCTCACGGGCGAGATGAGCCTGAAAATGACCGAACATGGGTGGTGCCTCGATTCGAACACGGAGAGGAACTGCGGACGCTCCGCGCCTGAGCCGACAGCCGGTCCGGGAGTGCGATGGACACCGCCCAGCGGTCCCCATCCACTCGCTCCAGAAGAGGAGGAGTCGTCCGCTGATGTGGCAGATACTCCCATCGCAGCGTCCGGGCCGCAACCCCACGGAGTGGGCTTCGCCCACCACCGTAGGACGGGCACATTTGCCCGTCCCGAGCGACGTTCGCGCGTCGCGAGCGAGTGACATGGGCCGGGGGCGAC
>JAYTWO010000201.1:0-7773 GCA_043743415.1 Planctomycetota bacterium | reverse complement strand
GGGCTTCGCCGCCGCCAACGACGGGAACATCTCGTACCGCGTCGGCGAGAACGAAGTCCTCTGCTCGCCGACATACATCTGCAAGGGGTTCATGACCCCCGATGACATCTGCATGGTCGACCTGGATGGCAACCAACTCGCCGGAAAGAAGAAGCGGACCAGCGAGATTCTGCTGCACCTGACGATCATGAAGCACCGTCCGGACGTGAAGGCTGTGGTTCACTGCCACCCCCCTCACGCGACGGCGTTTGCCGTCTGCCGCGAGGCGATTCCGCAGTGCGTGCTGCCGGAGATCGAGGTGTTCATGGGTGAGGTGCCGCTCGCTCCGTACGAGACTCCCGGAGCCCAGTCGTTCGCCGATACGGTGGTCCCGTTCCTCAAGTCGTCGAACACGATCATCCTAGCCAACCACGGCACGGTGACGTTCGGCAAGGAATTGGAAGAGGCGTACTGGAAGACCGAAATCCTTGATGCCTACTGCCGCATTCTGATCCTCTCGCAACAGCTGGGTGGCATCACCTACTTGAATGAGAAGAAGTCGCGCGAGCTGCTCGACCTGAAGAAGCGACTCGGCTTCGACGACCCCCGCTTCCACGACGAGAACTGCGACCTGTGCAGCAACACCGCTTTCCGCGACGGATACAAGGAAGGGACCGCCCCGAAGGTCTCCGCCTTTGAGCTGCCGCCGTCGTTCCCCGGCTATTTGCAGAAGCCCGCATATGAGGGCGGGGCGGCCCCCGGCGGAACGGGGAACGTCGACATGGAGACGCTCGTCAAGATGATTACCGAGCAGGTGATGGCGGCTCTGAAGTAGAGCTGGCGTGTGATGGAGATTCACCAGCGAGCGGCGGACGTCAGTCCGCCGTGTTCGTTTGGCACCAACGACCGAACGAGGCGGATGGGCATTTGGGCATCGAGCAGCACGACGGACTGACATCCGCCGCTCGCTGTCGATCCGGGGAGCATTGATCTACGGTAGTGACTGAACCAGAATGACAGGCTGGAAGCCTATCCCACTCCCCCGGCTCACTCATGCGCATCTGGTACAACCAACTCCACGAGAGTCAACGGTCGCTTCTGGATGTTCCGGGGGACGAGGTGACGATCGGGCGCGAGCGCTCCAACTCTCTCGTCCTGGCCAGCCCGCTCGTGGCCCGGCAGCAGGCACTCCTCAAGCAGAAGGGCAACCAGGTCTGGCTCAAGAACCTGGGGATGAATAGTTGTCTCGTCGGAGACACAGAGGTTCTCGGCGGCAGCGAGCATGCGTTCTTGGCCAGCGAACAGATTCGCATCTGGCCGTACACGCTGACGCTGGAGTCGAATGAGATCTCGGCGATCTCGCGGCAGGACTTGGAGTCGCACCTGCGCGGGCTCCTGGCGGATCTGGAACTGCGGGTTCATCGGCGGCTGCTGGAGCGGTTCGACCTGCATGAGTTGGAGGCCCACCGCATCGGCGATGCCGAAAGCCTGGTGCGGCTCGAACGCCAGATCGAGGATGTCTGTCGCGAGTTGCAACTCTTCTCGGAGACCAACGAGCCACTGCTGGAGGAACTGGTCGGGATCAACCTCCGCGACTACATCGTGCAGCAGTTGATCCTCGAAACCGATCCGGGGGCATCAACAACGCTTTCGTTCCTGAAGAACGAGTTTGATGTCCCCGCGTCGCAGGTGCCGGAGCGCGAGGGGGAGCTGGTCAACCTCCTCAAGTTCGCTCGCGGGAAGCTCGGGTTGGATGAGTTGCCGGACCTCAGCTCGCGGATTACTCGCGTCGAGAAGCAGTTCAACGACGTGTTCGGGATGCTGCGGCCGCACTTGCATAAGGAGCTGCGGAAGTACTTGGTGTTGCGGACTCTGAAGAAGGATTTGAAGGACACGATTCTGGGGTTCGGGCCGTTGCAGGACTTGCTGCGGGCTCCGACGATCAACGAAATCATGGTGGTCAAGAGCGACCAGATTTATGTGGAGCGGGACGGAGTGATCGAGTTGTCGGGGCGGCGGTTCCTCTCCGACAAGGTCACCGAATCGATCATCGAGCGCATCGTGGCCCAGGTCGGTCGCCGCATCGATCGCAGCCAGCCGTTGGTCGACGCGCGGCTCCCCGATGGCAGCCGCGTGAATGCGATCATCCCTCCCCTGGCGGTCAGCGGGCCGTGCCTGACCATCCGCAAGTTCCCGACGGAGCGGTTCACGATTGATGAGCTGATCGAGGGGGCGACGCTCACGCGACCCGCAGCGATGTTCCTGCGGGCGTGTGTGATCGCTCGCAAGAACTTGTTGGTGAGCGGGGGCACCGGCTCCGGGAAGACGACGATGCTCAACGTGCTATCGTCGTTCATCCCGGCCCGCGAGCGCATCGTCACCATCGAGGACGTGCAGGAACTCCAACTGCGGCAAGACCATGTTGTGTCATTGGAGACTCGGCCCGCGAACGTCGAGGGAGCTGGGGAATATACAATTCGCGACCTCGTCAAGAACTCGCTCCGCATGCGTCCGGACCGCATCTTGGTGGGGGAATGCCGGGGCATCGAGGCCCTCGACATGTTACAGGCGATGAACACCGGCCACGACGGGTCGATGACCACCCTGCATGCCAACAGTTCTGAAGAGACGATCAAGCGGCTGGAAGTACTCGTGCTGTCGGCGGTGGACTTGCCCGTGGTGGCGATTCATCGGCAGATTGCGTCAGCGCTGAACATCATCGTGCAGATCGCGCGGCTCCCCGGTGGGAAGCGAGTGGTGACGCAAATCAGTGAACTGGTGCGGTACGATGATCGGCAGTCGCGGATCATCATCCATGACATCTTCCTGCGGCGACCCGACGAGGAGCTGCTGGCGACGGGGTATCTGCCGTCGTTCATGGAGTCGCTGCTGGAGCGGGGGATGTTGAGTTTGGATTTCTTGCAGACGGAGATGAGAGAGTAAGCGTCGTGTCGCACACCCACAGCCCAGGGGTTGCAACCCCTGGGCTGTGGGAGGGCTTACATGGTGAACTGAGCAGACGAGTCGAGCGTCTCTTCGCTGAGCACATGTCCCGGCAGCGGGATGCGGAGTTTGAACTCGGCTCCCTGGCCAGGTTCGCGCTCCACGCACTCGATCGTCCCCCCGAGCTTGAGGACGATGCTGTGGCTGATCGAGAGGCCCAGCCCCGTGCCCACGCCGGGGGCCTTGGTGGTGTAGAAGGGGTCGAAGATGCGGTGAAGGTTTTCTTTCGGCACGCCCGGTCCGGTATCTCGAATGCGGACCACCAGTGAGTCTTCATGCTTCTCGGTCCGCACCGTCAAACATCCACCGCCGGGCCCCATCGCCTGCATCGAGTTGCTCATGAGGTTCAGGAACACCTGATGCAGTTGACCATACGGTCCGCAGTAGGCGGGAATCTCGGCGTACTGGCGATCGATGTGGACCTTCGAGGCGGACTGCTTGACGGAGAGGTTCAAGCACAGATCAAGTGCGCGTTGCAGGTCGAACTCTTCGTCGCGATCACGTCCGGGATGCGAGAACGTCTTCATGTCGCTGACAATCCGCGTGGTGCGATCCGCCCCGTCGGCGATCACTCCCGCGAGCAGATCGAGCTTGTCAAAGCTGGCCACCAATTCCGGACGCAAGGCAGGCTGCCCCGCAGAGTCCACTCCCGTCACCAGTCCGTGCCGCAGCTTTTTCAATCGCAGTTGCATGGCGGGGACACCGTTGGTCACGGCATTGATGGAGTTGTTGATCTCATGGGCCAGGCCCGCCACGAGCTGGCCGAGGGAGCTGAGCTTTTCGGCATGGACGAGTTGCTGCTGGGTTTGCTTCAGCACATGGTTCGTATGCTTCAGTTCGTCATGGCGATCCTGGAGTTGGAGCAACGAGTCTTGGAGTTCCTGAGTGCGTGAGACGACTTCTTCTTCGAGGTGGGAATTCAACGCGGAGACCTGTGAGGTCTGGCTGTCGAGTTCGGTGATCATGTCATTGAACCGACGGGCGAGCAGGTCGAGTTCATCGTTGCCGGTGGGTGTGGCCCGGACGGAAAGATTGCCGGCCTGAACCAATTGCATGATCTCCACCAAGCGGTGCAGCCGACCGGTAATCGACTGAGCGAGCCAATGCGAGTACACACAGCCCACGACGATGGCTGCCAGTGTGACGAAGATGGCATGGTCGCGAATCTTCTGAACCGAATCCTGAAAGGTCGTAGCGCGAGTCAGGTCGAGGGTCTCCTGGTGGACGAGAGCTCCGATCAGCACTCCGGTAATCATGATGATGATTCCGAAGCAGAGCATGATTCGCGTCTGGAGCCGACTTTTGGGCAACTCGTCGAAGTTGATCGCACCGCCGCGCTTCAGCAGATCGGCGATCACCACTCCCATCCACTGCTCGCTCGCGAAGAACGTAATCAGGAGTACGAGGGCGATGGCGAGACCGGTCGCGATCACAATCTGAAATAACAGATCATTCGTGACTGTGAAGCGGTGGGCGAGATCCCAGCACATGGGGAGCGCCGAGGTGCAGGGCACCAGCAGGGCTTCCAGAATGTTCTGCTTCACGGGGAACCGGACCGCCTCCCCCGTCGCAGCTCTGGCCAGATTCGACGGCAGAGATTGCCCTTGGTGTATCACCCCGAGAGCCTGTCGCAGACGACGAGTATGGGTCCAGGCCACCGGAACCGTCAGTGCCACGGACAGGGCGATCAGAAAAAAGCCCAGTGATAGAAACCGGTCCTGGATCTCGACGGGCATATCCGTTGTCAAGACCACATAACACAGAACGAATCCGCCGCCGATCGATCCGATCAGGCGGGTGAATAGCATCATCACCGTGATGAAATGCTGGTGACTCTTGCGGTAGACCCATTCAATCACAACTCGTCACCCCTTGGCAGTCACCCGACAGCCACGGGCAGTGCCGTCATTTGTGCCCGTGGCTGAACATCTCGCTTTCGAGCAACTGGTCCAGTCGCCCGATGTAATCCTCGATGTCGATCGAACTCCAGCAGCTTCCCAGTTGGCGAACTTTCGTCCGATGCGTTTCCCAGCGCCGGAGAAAATCGCCTTCGATGTTGGACGAGATGATCGTCCGCACCAACAGGGCCTCGTTCTCCGTGCGCAGGTCGGCCAGCTGCAGCTTCCCCTGCCAGACCGCCTCCAGGAAGACTCCGCTGGAGAAATCGCCATCGCCGATTTCGCGTTCCCAGGTGCTGACCATGTTGCCGATGCGGGCCATCGACTCGGCATGCCACAACACGGACCGCAGCCCACTCAGATCCCGGCGGTTGAACCCCGGACTGGCCATCAGGTCGACCGTGGCCGCCACCGTCACCATCATCCCGTGTGAGGCATACAAGTCCTGCTCGATCGAGTTCACCAACTCCGGTAACTGCGAGGTCAGGTCCGAATGTTCCACCGTGGTACACAACTGCCGCAGATCGAATTCCAACAGCCGTTCGAACTCATGGAATCGGGGCAGCTGTGCCGCCCGGCTCCAGATTTCCTGCCACACCTGTGTGATGAATGTGGCCAATTCCTGTTCGGCAGGCGTCTCTCCCGTCGGTGTCCCTCCCCGAGTCAGAGTGAGCAGTGAGCGCACGAACCGGTGGTTGTGAGCCTGGTCAGCCACGTCATCGATCAGGCAGTTGAACATGCCGATCAGGAACTTCGTGTCGCGAGCGGCGGCATGCTGACTCCGATCGACCGATGACAAGGTCATCAAGTCCACAGCAAACAGACACCACCGCCACAAATATAGGCCACGATCTCCGACCTGCTGGTAGCGGTCGACCCAGCCTTGCAGGTTCTTGGGGAATTCCTGGTGTTCCCACGGCTTGACCACTGCGGACCCGTGGGTCGGATCGAGCATCACGATGCGGCGAGAAATATCGGAGGAATCACTCAAGGATTCCACAAACAAATGCCGGAGGCGTCCCCACGGCTTCTGGGCGGATGGGAGGATGGGTGCCCCCTCGGGATTTATGTCTAAGAGCATCACCTTCCCTTGCCGGGGAACAGCCTTCTTGTTGAAGGCGGATGGAATCCCCTCCGTGGGATGTCTCGATGTCGTTCCCTCTCTGACAGCCACCGGATGGATGGGAATTCCATCGAAACGGTTTGCTGTCGGTTGCCATCCTGACGACAATGGCGATCATGTCAAGAAGGAATTTCTCCATGCAGTGGCTCCTCGCGTTCTGTACGAGGAAACATGCAGTGGAACGAGAATCTTCCGCACATCTTCTGTAACGCGAAGAGGATGTACGACTTGAACATGCCGGTGATCCTGTCGTCGCGCGGTAAGATCGGCTGGCTCCGTGTCGCGTGCGCTGAGTACGCTGGCAACGATTCTGTCATTCATCCGAGTGGTGCGGGCTGAACGGCCCGCCTGTATCTGTCCCGTGAAGCTGAACATTCTCCATGGCCATCCAGTTCTCCTGTCCATACTGCACTGCCAGCGTCAAGGTTCCCGACAGCGCGTCGGGGAAGCTGGGGGCGTGTCCCAAGTGCGGGACGAAGATCCGTATTCCGTCGATTCCGATTCCGCCGGTCTCTGCTCCGACATTCCCGGCGGCCCCATCGGTGATGTCACCATTCGTGATGCCCGCGCCCCTGCCCGCTCCCGTGGACCCGGGGCCGGGATTCCCGGATTTGTTTCAGGTGACCGCTGTCCCCGTGGCGGCCTCCCGGCCCCCTTCACCAGTGTCGACCGACCCGTTTGACTTCTCAAACGTGGCCGCCGCCGCGTCTGAGCCTACGGCTGCGGTGTCGACACCCTCGTACACTCCGGCCTCGCGCAAGAAGGCGTCTCCCCGCAAGCCCATGGGGCCGGGCGTGCTGCTCCTGATTGGGTTGGGGGTGCTGGTGCTGGCGGGGGTCGGCATCTGGCAATACATCGCGAACTTGCCGGTCTACTCGGGCACCGTGGTGGGCGAGCGATTCCCCTCGGAACGGCCCATCAGCGTCCCCCTTCTCTGGGACGCGATCGAAGTCCCCGCTGCGACTCAGTCTTCGGTCATCGAATACTTCAAACGCCACCCGACCGCACTCACCACGCCCTTCTATAAGATCGATCTCACCGCCACGCCCCAGGGGCTGGTCATTCGGTTCTCAACGACCGCCGATTCGTTTCTGGTCAGTGTCGACCCCCAGCTGGTTCCCGATGTGAAGACGCTGATCGACCAGAACAAGGCCGCCTGGGACGAGGCGCGGAAACGCGAACTGACCTTCTATGCTCAGCAACTGTGCGACAACATCGCCAAAGCCCAACTCACCGGCACCCTGACGGGGATGGCGAGCTACCGGGACACGGTGGTTTTCAATGCCTTGGTGCGTGGCCTGGGGCGACACTGTGTGGCGGCGTCGAAGGGGACGAATTACCCCTGCGTGTTTGAGGACGAAGCGGGCAAGCTCTATTTCGTCGTGCATAAAACCGTGACGGAACTCACCGTGATGGAGAAGTCGGGGGCGGAACGGGTTCCACTGCTGCCCCCGGATTTCCGCATCCGGGCCAGCCTCGCCGCCGCGCCAGCTCCCGCGCCGCGCATGGAACCCGTGCCGTCGGATGCCCCGATCGAGGCCGAGAAACCAGTCACGAAAGAAGGCGAAGAGACGATGAAGGACGACAAACCGATGCAGCCCGAGGCCGATGGCGAAAAGATGATGGAGACGAAGTGAACCCGCTCCGAGCGGGGACGGACGGGGAAATGTAGTGTGTGCATCAGAAAAGTAGGTCGTTGAAATAAAACGCCACTGAGGCGGCAGTTCGATTCGATTCTGGCACTCTGTGCAGACGAATGGCAGTGACTGG
>JAYTWO010000200.1:0-3749 GCA_043743415.1 Planctomycetota bacterium | reverse complement strand
AGGAACAGTCCCGAAATAAGTTCCGATTTTCGCCGTAGGACGGACTTCTAGTCCGTCCTGTCAAAGACGGACTGGAAGTCCGTCTTACGTTCTGCAAATCCGCTTCTGATTCCGGGACAGTTCCTAAGTGTGTACACCGCCTAGCGGACGCTGAACCACCGGACTCGGAGAGTCCGGCGACTTTGTTGGCTTCCGTGCGGAATGTCCAATTACTGGATCGAGGTGCTGCTGTCGGCATTCCCGGTCTGGGCTGTAGCCTGGGCACCCGCTTTTTGCCACGCCTCTTCCATCGTGTTCAGCAAACCCGACTGCGTGAAGATCCCGTCGAAGGGGATGCCCTTGGCGTTCTCACCGGGCGGGAAGATCACGACCAGCGGGACGCCAGCGGCCCCGAAGCGTTTGAGCCAGGCGGTGATCTCGGGGCTTTCATTGGTGTAGTCGGCCTTCAGGCAGGCGACCTTGTGGGCTTTCACAAACTCCGCCGTCTTGGCGGTGTTCAGGGCCAGGCGTTCGTTGGTCTTGCAGACCGCACACCAATCGGCGGTGAAGTCGATCAGAATCGGCTGGCCGGTGCGTCGTAATTCCACGAGCCGGGACTCCGAGAATGGCTCCCACGGCAGGCTTTTCACGCCGATATTCTGAAGTGCGCCAAACCCAATCAGCGGCAGGGAAATCACCAACGCCGCCACCCGCACGGTCCACTTCTGCGCGGGAGGGGTCGAGTGGTCGTACAGGTTGCCGATCATCCACATCCCCAGTGCAATCCCCAGCAGGATCACCAACGTGGGAATCAGTTGATCCGGCGACGTGTTGTTGATCAGGAAGATCACGGTCGCCATCAGCACGAAGCCCGAGAACTCCTTGAACCGCACCATCCACATCCCCGGACGCGGCATGCGGTTGATGAGGCTGGGGAACATCCCTATCAGCAGGTACGGCGAGGCCATCCCCAGTCCGAGCGTGCCCCAGATCAGGTAGATCACCACGGTCGGCTGGGTCACGCTCCAAAACACCACGCTTCCCACAAACGGCCCAATGCACGGCGTGGCCAGAATCGTGGCCAGAATCCCCGTGAAGAATGCTCCCGGGAGCCCCTCATGATGTGCCGCTCCGCCGACCGAACCCGGAAGCGAGAACTCAAACACTCCCAGCAGGCTCAGCCCCATCGCGAATACAACGCAGGCCATGAAGATGTTGAAAGCGTCGTACTGGAACAGCTGTCCCAACCCGATGCGGGCAAACGTCGCCAGAGTGCCCAGTGCGAGGAATACGGCAATCACACCGATCGAATAAGACAAATTCAGGGCGAAGATGCGGGAGCGGCTCTCGCCTGCCTGCTGCACGAACGACAGCACCTTGATCGCAATCACCGGCAGCACGCAGGGCATCACATTCATGATGACGCCGCCAATGAACGCGAGCAGCAGGGCATACCCGAGGGACAAAGGAGCCGACTTCACGACCTCAATGCCGAGTGAGTTTTCCGAGCCATTGCCGGTTGCACCGGGAGAGGTGGGTGTGCCTGCGGCGGGGGAACCGGTCGCGTTCCACTCGGCGGGCATGGCTTCGGCATACGGCTCCGACGACCACTCGGCATTGAGTTCCGGTCGGTAGACGATGCACCCCAAGCGACAGACCTGAATCTCGATCTTTCCGTTGATAAACGGAGCGGGCTCGCCCTGGAGGCGGTATCGCCGCAGGAATGTCACCTCGTGCAGATACTCGCGAAGTTTTGGCTTGTTCTCAGTCGGATTATCGACCAGCTCGGGGGCGCGGTCGGCGACGAAGGACGCGTCCAGCGGAGTGACCCCGACGATCTCGTCGAGGGTGATTTTCGTGGGCTTCGATCCGGAAACCGGCTGGAAGTCATAGGTGTTGGCCCCGTCCTGGAGTTGGACGCGGATCGCCACAACGGCCGTCTCGGGGCTGCCCGCCAGGGGAGACCAAGTCACCGAGATCTTCGGCTCCTTGTCTTGCCCCTTCAGTTGGCCGGGCTGGTTGCTGTTCTCAGACGGTTTCAGGTTGTCGAGGCTGAAATCCGGCAGTGCGGGAGCGGCATCACCCGGCGGAGGCGGCAGGGCATCGACTTCCTGTGCGTTCAGCAAGCCAGGCAGCACGCCCAGCGCGAGCAGCAGCGCAGCCCAGAGACCGAATCGCAAAGTCAGTTGTGTTGACCTCATACGGCATCCATCCCCACCAAAAGCCCGTCCGCACTCCGCGCGAGACGAAAGTCCCTGATGCCTCCTCTGGGAGATTCCGGAACACACCGTCCCGCTCTCCTAGCATCGGCACTTTACAGCATAACCCCGATTTTCTTCCCCGGCGAGAGTGAATTGCCGATGGAACTTCCACGCTCCACTGTATTTCTTCGCGAACGGGGCCTCTCGACCGGCGGGGATTGCCTGACAAGGGGTGGGGGGCTGCGGAACATCGTCGCAACCTCAGCCTGGCAGTGTTTCGTGACTCACGCGGTCCACGACCTACGCCCCCCCCTTTGCTCGGATTGGCACCGCATGATCTCACGTCCAATGACGAGGTCCACCTGGTGATTCCCCCACCGACGAACCAGACGCAACTCATCCGAGGCACTTCCCACTCAGATCACTAGCAATCGTCAGCCGTCTCGGTTCCAATGCGAGACGAACTGGTCACAACACCCCACTCACGACACCTTGGAGCCTGCGATGCCAATTCCCGTCAACTGTGCTTGTGGTCAGACCCTCAACATCCCCGATCAGTATGCCGGGCAAAAGGTCAAGTGTCCGACCTGTGCCGCGACCGTGGCGGTCCCGGCTGCGAAGGCCGCCTCCGCCAAGCCCGCCGCTCGTTCGATGGGTTCACCGCTCCCTTCGCAAGAGGCAGATGGTCCGGAAGATGGCCGCTACTCCCTCGACGAGTTCGTGCGTCGCAGCTCCGAACGCGATCGCGGCGAGGGGCTGTTCGAACTGGAGAGCGAGCGGCTGCTGGAGATCAATCTGAACGGGATGGCCTGGACCAAGAAGGGTTCGATGGTGGCCTATGTCGGGAAGGTGAAGTTCACCCGCGAGGGGATTCTCGAACATGGGGTGGGCAAGTTCTTGAAAAAATTCGTGACCGGGGAAGGCACGCCCCTGACCAAGGCCGAAGGCACCGGCAAGGTGTACCTCGCCGACTCGGGAAAGAAGGTCACGATCTTGGAACTCAAGGACGACTCGATCTATGTGAATGCCAACGATGTGCTGGCCTTTGAAGACGGCATCCAGCACGACATCAAGATGATGCGGAAGATCACCGGCATGATGGCGGGCGGGCTGTTCAACATGAAGCTCTCCGGCACCGGCCTGATCGCCATCACCACCCACTACGACCCGCTGACCCTGCGGGTCCGACCCGGCCAGCCCGTCTGTACCGACCCCAACGCCACGGTCGCCTGGTCCGGCGGCCTCTCCCCCGGTTTCAAGACCGATGTCTCACTGAAGACCTTCTTCGGTCGCGGCAGCGGCGAGTCGATCCAGATGCTGTTCGAAGGGGACGGGTTCGTGGTGATCCAGCCGTACGAAGAGGTGTACTTCCAAACCCAGTGAGGCAGGGGGGCACTACGTTCGCCAGAACGTGAGGTGGCGTATGGCAAGCGGCGTCAATCGGCTGCCCCGCCACCCCGCTTGTCGGGGTGTGCATCAGAAAAGTAGGTCGTTGAAATAAAACGCCACTGAGGCGGCAGTTCGATTCGATTCTGGCACTCTGTGCAGACGAATGGCAGTGACTGGACC
>JAYTWO010000199.1:0-3041 GCA_043743415.1 Planctomycetota bacterium | reverse complement strand
CTGGCATCGACGCCGCGTTTGACCTCGTTGTAGGGCTTGTCGTCGCGGATCGCGGCGATGAGCGATTCCCATTCGTTCTGGTAGGGATCGGAGGTGTCGGTGCTCCTCCAGGTCATCTTGTCTTTGTCGGGACTCTGCCCGGTGTAGATGCTGGACGGCGTGCCGCAGTCGTTGTTCTTCGCGATGATGGCGCAACCCTTGGAGCCGTGCGCGAAACTGTGGTACATCGGCACCGCGCCGACCATGCAGCGGCCGTCCATGAGGAACTTGGTGTTGTCGGCGAAGGTGTATTCGACGCCGTAGCTGTCGAAATTCTGGTCCACGTTGCTGCCGCGATAATGCCGGCC
This sequence comes from Planctomycetota bacterium, assembly GCA_043743415.1. Lineage (GTDB taxonomy): Bacteria > Planctomycetota > Planctomycetia > Planctomycetales > Planctomycetaceae > TH-plancto1. Next base: position 2,694 of record JAYTWO010000199.1, on the reverse strand, counting down.
GCCGACCGCCTGGGCCTTCACCGGCCAAGCGTTCTTCATCCAGCAGCAATGGTCGATGTGATGGATGTAGAAGTCGCTGAAGCAGCCGCCGCTCGCCCACATGAAGCTGTGAAAACGGCGGATCTGCCAGAGCAGTTCGCTCTCCGTGCCCGGCCATTTCTCGGAGAAGGCGGATGCCAGCGGCCCGGCCATGCGATAGCCGCGCATCAGGATGATGTCGCCGATCTCGCCGTTCTGGACGCGGTCGTGCAGCTCGATGAGCGCCTTGCTGTGTCGCGACATGAGACCCACGCCGACCTTGAGGTTCTTCGCCGCCGCCTGTTCGCCGAGCGCATACATTTTCTTGGCGGTTGGCCCGTCGGCAATCAGCGGCTTCTCCATGAACACGTTCAACCCCTTCGCGATGGCGTAGGTGAAGTGAACCCAGCGGAAGGCGACCGGGGTGGTCAGGATGACGACATCGCCGGGCTTCAGGGCGTCCATCGCCTTCTTGTACCCGTCGAACCCGATGTGGCGACGGCCTTCGGGCACATCGACCTGCTTGGCGAAGTCGCGTTGGATGCTCTTGTAGCTGCCCTCGAGGTTGCCCTTGAAGACATCGGCCATCGCGACGAGCTTGGTCCGCCCCTTGGTCTGGAGTGCGTTCACGGCCGCCCCGCCGCCGCGACCGCCGCAGCCGACGAGGGCGAGTTGGATCACGTCGTCGCCGGCGGCGTGGACGTTCGGGATGATGACGCCTGCCAGAGCGGAAGCGGCGGCGGCCTTCACGGTCGTCTCGAGGAGGTCACGGCGTGAAAGGTCATTCGTGGGTTGGTCACTCATGGAGAGTTCTCGCAGCGGGTGGGTGTTCGTCGATGAGGGCTACTCTATTCAGTGATACCCGGTGCCGGGAGCGCGGTCAACGATTCGTCTCCAGAATCGTACATTTCGGATGCATCGAGGAATATTGGTGGCCCGTAGGGTGGGTCGAGCGGCTGTCATTTATACACAACTATTCCGGCGGGCAGGGAGTTCACTCGGGACATGGCCCCGAATTCCACTCGAACGGTACGGCATTCTCTCCTTGAAAGGTAAATCCTTTTTCACCTGCCAATTCTGCATGGAGAGCCACGATGTCTGATGCCATAGCCGATGAGCTCAACGGGATCGATTTGGGGGACGAACGCTTGAACAAGCGGAGCAAGCACATCCTGGAAGCCTTCGCCGCCAACCCCGAAGCCAGCATCAATGCGGCCAGCGACGGTTGGGGTGACACCGTCGCCGCCTATCGGTTCTTCGACAACAAGGCAGTCTCGCCGGAGGAGATTTTACGGCCCCACCGCGAGGCCACGCTCCAGCGCATGGCCCACCACCCCGTCGTGTTGGTCGTGCAGGACACGACCGAACTCGACTACACCAAGCACCCGCCTAAAGACGCGCGGTGCCTCAATAAGGCGGAACGTTTCGGGCTGTACTCGCACCTCCATTTGGCGGTCACTCCCGACAAGTTGATCCTGGGCGTCCTCGGCCTCGACCACTTCGACAGGGATCCGCAGACCCTCGGGAAATCCAACGAGCGGAGTTCCTTGCCGATCGAACAGAAGGAGAGCTTCCGCTGGCTGGAAGGATACCGACTGGCGTGCCAGTTGGCAGCGGATTCGCCAGGGACTCGAATCGTCAGCGTCGCGGACCGCGAAGCGGACATCTACGACATCTTCGTCGATGCCCAGCAAAAGCAGGGCCCCAGCGCCGACTACTTGATCCGCGCCCGGGTGGATCGTTGTACCCCAGAGCACGACCTCGCGTCAGGGCCGGCCGTGTTTTACAAGGTGCGGGCCGAGGTCGGTGCCAGCAGCTTGCTAACGACGCGGACCCTCGAACTGGGCGAAACCCCTAAACGCAAAGCGCGGACCGCGAGGTTAGAGGTCCGCGCCCAGAGGTTGGAAGTGAAGCCACCGCACGAGCGGTCGCACCTGCCGTCCGTGACGATGAATGTGGTACTCGTCGAAGAGGTAGGAGGCCCCGGAGATGGCACGGACGTGTCCTGGCTGCTGCTGACCAGTTTGCCGATCGGCACGGCTGAGGAGGTCTTGAAGGTTATCGATTATTACGCGGCGCGCTGGGCGGTGGAAGTATATAACCGGACATGGAAGACCGGCTGCCGGGTCGAGGAGATCCAGTTGGAAACGCAGGCGCGGCTGAAGAACTGCCTGGCGATGTACGCGATCGTCGCGTGGCGTGTGTTGTACCTGACGTACCTGAACCGCACCTGCCCGAAGCTGCCCTGCACGGTGGTATTCGAGGAGGGCGAATGGAAGTCGGTGTGGCTGGTGGTGGCCAAGCTACCGCTGCCGAAAAAGCCGCCGGAGCTGGCGGAGATGATGCGACTGCTGACGCAACTGGGCGGCTACAACAACCGGTCGGGTGAACCCCCGGCGGGTCCGCAATCCCTGTGGATCGGCATGCGCAGGATGGCCGACTTCTTCCTCGCCTGGCAAACTTTTAGCAATAAACAGTGACGAAGTTGTGTATAAATAACAGCCGCTCGACCCACCCTACGCGATGAAAGGGGGCGTGCCGGCCTGGCTCGAAAGCGCCCCCTCCATGGGACAGCCTTGCCGGTGTGTCCTCACGCCCCCGTCCTTCTACAATCGGGACTCGACCCGAAAGTGGACAGGGGGAAAACTATTTCACAACAGAAAGTATCTCGCGGGA
>JAYTWO010000198.1:0-11706 GCA_043743415.1 Planctomycetota bacterium | reverse complement strand
GCAAATCACCGGTGTCGATATCGAAAGGCTGTCCTTCAATGGCGTCCGTGTTTTTCCGTGTTGATCCGTGGCCTCTGAATTTTACCTCTCCAGTACACTCTGCAATTCGACATGCAGGCACCCCCATTTCGCGAATGCACCCGCGGATGGCGGATGGCTTCCCCCTGGGTTGCGACCTGTGCCGCGCTGCGATACTCACGAAGCGGAATACGCGTGATATAACAACGCACAGGGGCGGGCCACTCATCAAGTGGCCCGCCCCTGGAAGGAAGCAGAGCAGCGGGCGTTGAGTCCGGGATCAGCGGCCTCGTGGGTGGGGTCTCACGCCTCCCCGCCGGGATTGCTCTGTCGCGTTGTCTGATATTGCATCAGTTACGACAGGAATCATCTGCACAATCGGTGCCAGTCGGACAATCGCTACAACCGAATCTGAAGTCGAGTGAATGGAATCGATGGATCTTATCACTCGGTCAGAGGTTCCGCCGAATAGTGTGTCAGGAACTGTCAAGCATGCGGAATCAACGGCGGAATCGAGTGATTCAAATTCTGCACAGGCTGACACTCGAACTGTATCGACTTCTTATCGTGAGGGGCGTTCGCGCGCGGAATCGAAGACTTCCGAAAGAGTGTGATCGCGATCCTATGCAGGTGTTTACTCCTCGGCCCCAACGGGGCCTGACTCGGTAGCTCAGGGCCACGTATTTCCAGGGCTGCGCCCTGGGCTTTCGGGTTAAGCCCCTTCGGGGCTGGGTGGGTGAAACGCACGCTGCCCCAGGTTTGTCGCCCTGGGCCGACATCGGGACACCCCTTCGGTGTTGCAGATCTGCTCGAATCCCAGGGGATTCTGCGTAGAATGGAGACCACAGTCCTTCCGAAATCTGGCGGGGAACAGTCCCTCAGCCCTCAGCCCTCACCCCTCAGCCAGAGGGGAAGTCTTCACTTTGCACTTTGCATTCAGTGAAAAGTGCAAAATGAAAAGTACGAAATGAACAATGAGCCTCTCAACCCTCAACCCTCAACGTTCCCCCGAATCTTCGCCAGTGTCAGCAGCGCGAACGAAGTCCCGTACGACTGGTGGTAGTCATAAAACGGGAAGTCCCACCAGGAGCCTTCCTTCTCCTGCCGAATCAGCAGCGTCCGGGCCAGATGAGCCTCGTATAAGGGGCGTTTCGCCTCGGGAAGTTGCTCGATGCACCACGCCGCGTAGTAGTGGCCGAAGTAGTAGAAGTATCCCGCGACCTGAAACCACGCCTCATGCGGCACCGGGCGTTTGCGACCGATGTCGAGCCAGCCGTTGCGAGTGAACAGCCGGTCGAGCCAGTCGGTCAGCACCTGATCGGTGATCGTCGTGTCGCCCCATAAACGCAGGGCCACGTTGCACGCCTGTGACCGACCGAGACTCCCGCCGGGTCGGTTGATCCCGCGTCGGGGTTTCCACTTGAGGTACTCTCCGTACAGGTAGCTGTGGTCGGGGAGGCGTTGCCGCTGGGTGGCGTCGATGGCTCGCTGGACGAGCTTCTGGGGCGGCTCGAACCCGGCTTGTTTCGCCTCATAGAGGGCGACGAGTACCGCCGCGTTGACGAAGCTGATCGAGTCGCTCGAAGGCTGCTTCGTCTCGTACCGCATATCGTAGTAGCCCCAGCCGCCATCGACCGATTCGTACCGCCCCAGCAGGTCGAACTGCTGGCGGATCAAGACGCCGATCTGTTCCGTGCGGGCTTTGTCGTCGGACTTGAGTTTGAGCAGCCGCACCAGGGCCTGGATGGAATAGCAGTGGGTCCAGATGTTGTAGAGTGCATCGCCGGTCGCTCTGCGGACTGTCGGCAAGTTCTTGAACAACCACGTCTCGCCGCGCTCGATGGACTGCTTCACCTCGGCCCGATCACCGCCCGCTTCCAGCAGCGCCGCAATGCACATCGCCGTGACCGCCGCCTTAAACGCATCATGCGAACCGGGAATCGGCGAATAGATGTTGAGGTCTTTGGTGAGCGTGGCCGACCCCCACGACCCGTTGGAACGCTGCTCCAGCAATAAGAAATCAACGCCTCGGAGAATCGCCGCGTTGAGTTCCTCCACGGGCACCGGTGGGATCTCCGCCGGACTCGGGATGTCGTCGTCGACAGAGGTCGCGACCGCATCCTCGGCACTGCCCGAGCGAGTCAGCAGTACACCCGCAGTGAGTGCCAGCCACGATCGGCGGGTCCAGGATTCCGTTGACATGGTTACTCCTTTGTGAGACAGGGGGCCGCAGGCGTTGTTCTCCCAGATCATCCGGCCCGTGTCGAGGCGGAAAAGCGCTGCGTTGCCGTCGTCGCTACGTTCGCCAGTACGTGGGCTGCCTGAACCAGTTCTGTCAGATTGAAACAGCCCCGCCAGAGGTCGCAACCCACGACCGTACGGCACGGAATTTGCGCCGCCATGATGGCAGAGAGGTGGGACAATGGCGCGAGCGATCAAGCGGCCGCAGGCGGCAGATCTGGAAGGGTTCAAGGACTTCGAGAGGGTGTCGGAACTGGTCCAGCGCCGGCAGAATTCTCACCAGCCTGGCGAAAATGTCCCGTGGCACGGGCGTCCCGCCCGTGAATCTCTGGGAAAACGCAGGGGCGAGACGCCCATGCCACGTTTTTCAACAGGCCGTCACGAATTCTGCGACGACTCCTCTCACCAGAACTTGCGGTACAACTTCGGACAGCGGGTCGGCAGATCATCGCCCTGTTCGGACCACGCGGTCCCCAGCGGCTCTTTCGGCAGCTCAATCTTGTGATCGGGGAAGTCGTCCAGGTTGCCGCCGGTGCGGTGTTCCCAGGCTTGCGTCGCGACCCCCTGGAACCCTTCGTAGAGGGCGTCTTCCCCTTCGTCGGCGTTGAGCAGCGAGGCCAGCGAATCGGGGTTCTTGACGGCCATCTCGTAGACCTTTTGCCCCCGCCCGATCAGCCAGCCAAGGAAGTCGACGAACTCATCATCCGAGCAGCCCTTGCCGAGGATGTAAGCTGCGGCCCACAGATCCCACGTATAGGCTTTGACCCAGTGTTCCAGGAAGATGCGGTCGAAGTCGACGATCTCCGCCGGGTCGAGTTCCTCCAGCGCTTCGCCGAGAAACTCCATCTGCTCGTCGAGGTCCCCCTCGGCCTCTTCGAGGGAGTCTTGGATGATGTTCCAGAAGGTGATGGTGTTCATGGGGATTCCAGTTTTCGCATTTCGATTCTCGAAAGTGCGACCTTACTTCACGGACCGTTCCTGCGATTCGGTCCACGGGATGTGGAGTGAATGGGCCAGTTCGCCGATGACTTTCACCAGCTTGTCTCGGGTCTGATACCAGTTCAGCCCATTCCCGTTGGTCTCCAGTAGTGTATAGGTTTTTCCCTGAATCCGGGCCTGGATCGTGTGAGAATCAACAACCGGGTTTCGCTGAGCGTCCTGAGCCGGAAGATTGAGGATCAGGCTTTCGATGCTGTCCAGCGGGGCCTCTTGACCGCTCCAGCCGATTTCCCAGTGGATCGATTGCAGTGACCAGTCGAGCAGATACTCCCGCCTGCGGCCCCACAGCATCAGGCCGATGGCACACGCGACCGTCAACAAAGCCGAAATTGCCAGATAGAACTGGGCGATAAAAATCACGCCCCGGCCCGAAAGGAAGAAAATCGCCGGGAGCAGTCCCAGCAACACCCCCAGGAACAGCCCCCTAATGACCGCAGCTGCGATCGACTTGAGAAACCCACTTGCGCCCGGCGGATGTGGACGGTCTTTCCCGGTTCCCAGCGGACGATCTCCCCTTCGACCGTCGGCCAATCCCGCGAGGCGATCGACTGCTCAACGCTTTTGAGACCGCGCTGAGTGAGATAGACGCCGCCGCCGAGGAACAGCAGCAGCACCGCGGTGGTCACGATCTTGACGAGAGTTCCGAAAGGCTTGTTCGTGGTGGTTGGGGCTTCGGACATGGCTCATTCCGGGGGACGCACGCAGTTCAAACGAAAAGCCCAAGGGTTGCAACCCTTGGGCTTTCACCGTCTCTGATCCTGACGCTTAACACAGAGCGCTCATTGCTCAACGATCTCTAAGCCTGCGGTTCAGTCATGCTGTACGGATCCAGCGCCGCGTTGAGTTGCTCCGGCGGCAGGATGTTCTGCTTCGTACACAGTTCGCGAATCGTCTCGCCCGACTTGAAGGCTTCCTTGGCGATGGCGGCGGCCTTCTCGTAGCCGATGAACGGGTTCAGGCTCGTCACCATCGAGAGACTCTTCTCCACGCTGGCCACGCAGGCTTCCTCGTTGGCCTCCATGTCCTTGGCACAGAACTTCACGAAGGCATCGGTCCCGCGAGCCAGAAGCATGATGCTTTCCAGCGTCGTCTGACCCATCACCGGCATCATGATGTTCAGTTGGAACTGGCCGCCCGCTGCTCCGCTGAGGGTCAGGCAGCCGTCATTCCCAATCACGCGGGCACACACCTGCATCAGGCTTTCGCACATCACCGGGTTGATCTTCCCCGGCATGATCGACGACCCCGGCTGGAGGTCGGGGATGATGACCTCATAGAACCCACAACGCGGGCCGGAGCCGAGCCAGCGGATGTTGTTGGCGACGTTGAACAGCGTCGTGGCAATGGTCTTGAGCTGGCTGTGACACTCGACCAGCCCATCGCGCTGGGCGTTCCCTTCGAAGTGGTTGACCGCCTCGACGAAGGCGATCCCCGACTCCTCCCGCAGGCAGTTGGCCACGCGCGAACCGAACTCCGGATGGGTGTTGATCCCCGACCCGACAGCTGTGCCGCCGACGGGGAGTTCCAGGACGGCCTCGATCGCCGTCTCAGCCCGCCCGATAGAGAGATCCAGTTGCCGGGCGAACCCGCCGAACTCCTGGCCCAGCCGAATCGGCGTCGCATCGGCAAGGTGCGTCCGCCCGATCTTGATGATCTGGTCCCACTGCTTGGCCTTCTCGGTCAGCGTATCGGCGAACTTCTTGAGGGCTGGGATCAACGCGCGGGCGATGGCCATCCCGACTGCGACATGGATCGCCGTCGGAAAGGTGTCGTTCGTGCTCTGCCCCATGTTGACGTGATCGTTGGGGTGGATCGGCTTGGCGGTGGCGAATCGGTCGCCCCCGGCCAGTTCGATGGCCCGGTTGGCGATCACCTCGTTGGCATTCATGTTGCTCGATGTCCCCGACCCGGTCTGGAACACATCGATCGGGAACTGGTCGTCGAACTTCCCAGCTGCGACCTCTTGGGCGGCTTGCAACATGAAGCCAATCTGCTGGGCATCCAGCCGGTTCTTGCCGGTGTTCTGCAACTTCCCGAGGTCGCGGTTCGCCACGCCACAGGCATATTTGACCAGCCCCATGGCATGAATCAGATCCGCATGCAGCGGCCAGCCCGACACCGGAAAGTTCTCGACCGCCCGCTGGGTTTGCGAGGCGTAGTACGCTTTAGCCGGGACGCGGACCTCCCCCATGGTGTCTTTTTCAATGCGGAACTCGGACATGGCTTCCTCCAGGTTGAGCGGTACGCCACGGCGGGCGGGATGACTCCGGATTCTACCGATTGCGATTCGGCAAGGCAGCCATCCTCTGGTCAGTGTGGGCGATTCTCTTGTTCTGGAGAATTCGATCAACCTGTCAAGAGTCGTCACCTGTCACAGCCCGCCGCGTGTGTGCATCAGCCAAGTCGGCATTCCATGCAGAAGCTCTCTCGACCACCTGAGACGCGGGGACCGTTGGCAGAGGCAGTGGAATGGCTCACACAAAGGCACGAAGACTCGGAGTGGGCTTCGCCCACCACCGTAGGACGGGCACATTTGCCCGTCCCGAGCGACGTTCGCGCGTCGCGAGCGAGTGACATGGGCCGGGGGCGACTGACTGCCCATGTGGACTCGTTCGGGCGGGTCAGACACAGCGGGGACGGGCCAATGTGCCCGTCCTACTTCCGATGCGCGACACCGCGAGCGAGTGTCCCCAGACCACGGCCTTCGCAAAGCTTCAGACCGTGCCACCCGACCCGTGACGTTGATGCGTGGTCGAAACGAATCAATTGACCGAATATCTGTGATTCCCAATTCTTCGATTAGACAAGTGTTCTCCCCGCTTCTCGCCTCATACGCGAGATGCTGATGAACAAATGAACGCTGGGGATCAAGAAGATCAGCAGTAGAAACAGACCTGCCGCTCCCAGGTCGATGTGGATGGGCTTTCCAATCGTGATCGCGAACAAACCAACGAAATGTGCCACGCCCATGGGAGCTGCATACAGGGTAGCGAACAGTATTATCGTGGTTCGCCAGCTTGCACCTGAGATGTGAAGGCGAGCTGCGTTGCTGAGCCACTGCATGGCTATGCAGAACGTCATGATGGCCCCCGCTTCGACGAATCGATAGACATGCTCCATAATCTGAACGGGTGGCGAGATTGGAAAAATGAAGTGTTCGCGGATCGCATGCAGGATTGCAAATATGGTGAAGGTCTTCACGAACAACATTGCGGATCGATATCTGTGATTAACAATGAACTTGTCCAAATGAAAGACGCCCACCGCGATCATGACGGAGCCGACGAAGTCGTTAATGAAATCGAATCTGTATCCTCTCCCGTTTGCTCCTGTCGGGCTGACATGGCTGACCGTGAGATCAAGGAGGCAAATCTGGCCACCCCAAAAGATCAGACGCAATGGACGGATGGCTCGTGAGATCATTTCTGGTCAACCGACTTCAGGAATACGTTTCGTCATTTGTCTCTGCGCAAACTCCGCGACCTCGGCAATCGCTTGCAACATCTTCGGCTTGTCGACCTGATGCACATCCAACTTGTGCCCGACGCTCGACAGCATCGTCAGTGTCAGTCGACCACCGAGGTGCTGCCGGAACTCTTCCAGCCCCCGGAACAGCGTCCAGGTGTCGTGCAGCGCCGGATGATCGAGCGTCAGCCCGAAGTCGGTCAGGGCATTGAGCACGCGCTGGGCGTCCTCGCGCGGGAACCCGTGGACCAGTGAACTGTAGATCGTGTCGACCGCGACGCCGATGGCGACCGCCTCGCCGTGACGCAGGTCGAAGTTCGACATCACCTCCAGCTTGTGGGCCGACCAGTGGCCGAAGTCGAGCGGGCGGGCCTCCTGCATCTCGAATGGGTCGCCGCCTTGCGTGATGTGTTGCAGGTGTAACTGAGCTGAGCGGCGGATCACCGGCAGGGCGGCAGTCATGTCGCGCTGGCCGATGCGCGGGGCGAGGCGGCACACCTCGTCAAACCCTTCGCGGTCTTTGAGAACGGTCACTTTCACCGCCTCCGAGAACCCGCAGCGGAAGTCGCGATCCGGCAGAGTGGCCAGCAGCTTGGCATCATTGATGACGCCCCACGGCACGGCAAACGTCCCCAGCCAGTTCTTCTTCGCGAACAGATTCACACTGTTTTTGACACCCACCCCCGAGTCGGCCTGGGCCAGCGTCGTCGTCGGCAACCGAATCAGCCGAATCCCGCGATGAGCAATCGCTGCCGCGAACCCCACCGCGTCCAGCACCGCCCCGCCGCCGATGACGATGACATAGCTGCGTCGGTCAAGGTCATCGGCGTTGATGGCCTGCAGCATCCGCTTCTGGGCGTCGATGTCGTTCTTGACAGCCTCGCCGCCGGGAGCGAACTGGATCGGCCCGGTGGAGACGAAGTGGGCACCCGACTCGCGGATCAGCGTCTCAATGCGCGGGACCAGCGTGGGGTCCGCCTTGGCCACAGAGTCATCCAGCCAGAACTGCACGCGCGGGAGTTGATCGCCCGACCGCTCGATCAAATCGAGCAACACCGGCAAGTCGTTCCCAAAGACATCCGAGGTCAACCGCAGCCGGTGCTTAAACGGAACGGCAAAGGCGATGTCGATGCTTTCGTGCTGCGGCAGTGACATGGGAAGGCGGGTCCGAGGAGCGGCGAGTCGGCGGGACACATGGGAGATCCCCATTGTGGGCCGAAACGGGGGAGTCTGCAACCGGACGGGCATGGTGTGCCAACGCAAAAAGCCCAGGGGTTGCAACCCCTGGGCTTGACGTGTTGTCGCAGCATAGGCTGGTCAAAACACTCAACCGTTCGCTGGCAGCCACAACTTCTGGCCCGCCGGGGCATTCGACGGAGCATCCGGCGACCACAATCCGCTGCTGTCGCTGGTGGCGGTCACGATGCTCGACTGCTCCCACGGGCGGGCAATGCCCAGTTCGTCGACGATGCCGCCGAGGATCTGACGCAGACGCGGCATCTTGGCCCCGTACACATCCCACAACTCGCGGAAGAGGCTGTTCACCTTGTCCTTGTCGCCGAGGTGCAACTGGAGTTCTCGCAGCTTCCACTCGACCACGCGCTGGAAGGCATCCGGTAACGCATCGACGATCTGGCGGGCCTTGGCGTTCCAGGCGAGAGCCTCCTCATCGTGCAGCGAGCGTGAGGTCAAGTCGGCCAGGCTGGCCAGGATCATCAGGCGTTCATCGTTGTCCTTGAACGATCCGTTTCGTGACTCGACCCAGGTCTTCAGGACACGATGCGACAACCGTCCCATGCGAGCCATCGAAGCCCGTTGAGCCACCACTCGGAATTGCTCATCGGACAACGCCGACAAGTCGACCCGTCGCAATTGAGACAGGCTCAAGGACTGCAAGTGATTGTCGCTGGTGATGGTGATCGACGCGGGTTGCGGCAGGCCGAATTCCTGGCGAATCTCTTCGATCGGAGCCAGCGAGTGCATGTCGTCCGCGACCGCTTCCAGGCAGTCGACCGCCGCCGCCAGCTTCAGCTTGGCTTCAGAATCGGACCGAGATTGATTGGGCGTTTTGCCGTCCAGAGCCCGCAGCGGATGGGTCTTCCAACCATCACCCCAGCAGTGGTCGAGGAACGACTTGCGGAGTCGCCGACGGTCGCTCGCCGGAATCGACTTGGGCATGTAGTAATCGAACGTCATCGGCTCGTCATCGGGCCGCTCCACGCCGATCACCTGTCCCTCTTCCGTTTGAGTCGTGGACCGCCGCACGAGTCCGCCCGCGACCGATTCCAATGCCGCCTGCGTGTGCTGCAGCTTGGCCCCTTCCAGGGCGGTGGTCAGCGCCAGCGGGGGGAGCGCCTTCTGCGGATTGGAATCGAGAACCGTGATGCGGCCCACGATCCGGGACAGTTCCGAAAGCTGGCAGCCAGTCTGGACTTCGTGGGGCTCTCGGTCCAGCACCGCGTAAATCCCGGCAACCGTCTGCTCATCCTCTTCTTGCGGCGGCTGGGGCGGAATCTTCACCAGTCGCGGAGACTCGTCCAGGAGGGACAACAGCCGCGACACGGCATCCGTGTCGTACATTGTGGTCCGCAGCTTTGTGCAGTGGTCCGGGACGTTGCGGTCGAGTTCCTGGGCCAGGGCTTCGGTCTCGACGGCGGAATCCAAGTCCTCAGTGTCGAGCTCGGCCGACTTGTGCAGAGCCAACGCGGCCGCCGCTTCCTCGCCATCCCACGCCCGGAATAGACCGATCAATCGCCACAGGTCCATCGAGCCAGTGTCGATCTGTTCGGCCACTTCGGTCAACTGGGCTGCCGCTTCGCCCCAGCAGCCGACGGAGGCCAGACGCTGGGCCCGGTTGACCTTTTCCGCTGCGGCTTCGGGCGGTGTGTACGGCCGGATCGTCTGGCCACCCCGGAACATGAACGGCACGCTGGGGTCGGCGTCAAACTCCATCAGTAGGTTGAGCACCTCCTGACGCTGAGTCTCGTTACCGAGTTGGAGGGCCATCACCATGTGCTGACGAGCGGCCATGAACTGTTCGAGTTGCCAGTGATACTCGGCCAGGTACTGCGCGAGTCCGGCCACGATCACCGGTTCGGCGGCGATGGAGAAGCGGAAGGCCCGGCGGATCGCCTTGCGGGCTTCGGGCAGGCCGTCCGCCTGGAGCATCGACATGGCATACAGCGCATTCGCGCTGGGGTGATCCGACCGATGCCGCAGGAACGTGAGCAGGGCTGTCTTGGCGTCCGCCGCCCGATCATCGGACATCAGCGAAGCCGCCCGTCGGGTAACGACCCACGGGTTTTGCTCGTGCGTCTTGGCCAGCTTGTCGAGGATCTGCAAGGCCATGCGAGGCTGATGGTTGTCAATCAACCGCTCGACCTTGTCCATCTCGACCGAGATCGACTGGCAGCAGAACTTGAGTTTCTTGCCACTGCCGCACGGGCAAATGGTATAGGCATCCATCGACATGCGTGAGTCCTTCACCGCCAAATGGCGTACTGATGTGCAGCCAGAGTCGCAGCAGCCACCGCGTTTCTGGCATGGGGAAGCTGCGGAATTTAGCGGATTGGGCAATGAGGGGACAGAGTAAACCCATCCCGCAAAGAGGATTGGAATGGGCGAGTGGAGAACTCCTGGCGAGTTCCCCGAGAATGACGGTGCTTCCGACGGGACGTTGCGGATTCAACGATCACCAGAAGCGGCCTCCGATTCGCAGGATTGCCGGATGTTGCCGAAACGCCACGTCCCGTCAAACCGAGATCGGGTTTCCATTCCTCATGAGATCCCGAGGAGATATCCGCTCCCTCTGCATGAGGAGAAAGCATACTCTTGAGTGTTGTCCTTCCGCGTGTTGATGTGTCATGGTCATTGATGCCTCCCTCATGATCCAAACTGCTCCTCTCGAATCCTTTCAGAGACGCCAGGCGATCCGCCGTGGGCCGTGGCCCTGTTCTATTCTGGGAACCGGCATGTCTCTGCCGCCGCGGGTCGTCGACAACCAGTCATTGATTCGCGATCTGAAACTGGATACGACCGCAGACTGGATTGCCACCCGGACCGGGATTCAGGAACGCCGCTTCTTGGACGATGGTGACGATCTGGTGGAACTGGCCAGCGAGGCCGCGCTGCAAGCCCTGGAGTCCTCGGAGACGACGCCGGATGAAATCACACTGATTGTCGTGGCCACCTCGACGAATCCGAATCTCATGCCCTCGGTGGCCTCATTAGTCCAGGCATCACTGCTGGCTGAGAACGCGGTGGCCTTCGATATCAACGTCGCCTGCTCGGGGTTCGTGCATGCATTCGATGTGGCATTTCGCTGGTTGCAGACCTCGGGAGGCAAAGCCCTCGTGATTGGGGCCGATCAAGGCTCGCGACTGTTCAGCCCCACCGATCGGACGACCGCCATATTCTTTGGAGATGCGGCAGCAGCAGTCGTCATCGGGGCCGACGGGCCGGGCCAAGTGCTGGCCTCCTCGCTGCACTCACGAGGCGATGCGACTCCACTCCGAGTTCCCATGGATGGCCACATGACGATGGATGGCAAGGCCATCTGGAACTTCGCCACTCAGGTACTGCCCCAGACCGTTCGCTCACTCTGTGCGCAGGCGGGCGTCTCCGTCGACCAAATCCAGTTGCTGGTTCCGCATCAGGCCAACCTGAACATCCTCAAAGCCTCGGCGGAGGAACTGGGGCTGCCGATGGATCGAGTCGCCGTCACGGTGGACCGACTTGGAAACACGGTGGCCGCCAGCATTCCGACGGCCCTGCACTCCGCTCTCCACGAGCGGATGGCCGTCTCCGGCGACCTCGTGGCTCTGGTCGGCTTTGGGGCCGGACTGGCGTGGGGCGGCCAACTCATCCGGCTGTAGGGCGAGCGGCCAGATGAGAATCTACCGATCAGCCGGAACGCGCTAGCGTCCGGTTTCAACCGTGGGCTAGCGCCCTGCGGCTGATAACTGGTAATTCCTCTCATGCCAC
>JAYTWO010000197.1:0-1517 GCA_043743415.1 Planctomycetota bacterium | reverse complement strand
GCTGATCGCGGGTGGTGCGATGGCCTTCACCGATGGCAAACAACCGATCGCCAATGCCGAAGTCATGCGCCGCGCCCTCGAATACGCGTCGATGTGGCAAAAGGTCATCATGCACTTCCCGCAAGTCCCGGAACTGGTCCAGGGCGGCGTGATGCACGAAGGGTACTACTCCAGCGTCCTCGGTCTGCGCGGCATGCCGACAGCTGCGGAGGAGATCATGGTCCGGCGGGATATTGCGCTCGCCGAGTTGACCGGCGGACGAATTCACCTGATGGCGGTGACTTCCCTGCACAGCGTCGAGGAGATTCGTGAAGCCCGCAAGCGCGGGGTGCGGGTCACTGCCGATGTGACGCCGCACCACCTGCTGCTGACGGACAAGGAACTGGAGTCGTACAACGCCAACTACAAAGTGGACCCTCCGCTGCGAACGCAGTTCCATATCGACGCACTGATCGAGGGCTTGAAGGACGGGACGATCGAGACGATCAGCGCGGACCATACGCCGGTCGCCTCGGAGAAGAAGGCCCGCGAGATCGACCTGGTGCCGTTCGGCATCTCGGGTCTGGAGACACTGTTGCCGCTGTGCGTCGAAGCCCTCATCACGCCGGGCCACCTGACCTGGCCGGAACTGATCGCCAAGCTCACGACCGGCCCCGCGCGTCTGTTCGGTATGGAGTCGACCAAGACCCTGGCCCCCGGCACCGTCGCCGACCTGACGCTGATCGACCCGACGGCGACCTACCGCATCGACACCACCCAGTTCCGCTCCCTCGGTCAGAACACCCCGTTCCACGACCGGGCCGCGACCGGGCGGGTGCAGGCGACGATTGTCGGCGGGGTGGTGAAATACTCGTTCTCTTGACCGGAAACGATAGGGGGTAGGCCTGCACGGGCGTGGACACAGAATGTCCATCCTAAGTCCACTGCATCCTTCGCACTTCCGTGTTGTTTGCAATCATATTTACATACCATGAAAAGAGTTATGAGAAATACATCTACCAGTTGACAAGCGGAATGTTTGCAATGCTGATTACTAATGTTTGCAATAGTTGACTGAGGGGCGTATGATCACTCGTCAGAAGAAACCAGCGATTGGTGTGTGAGTTTCAGATGCGACAGAGAACAATCCAGATTCGGCAATTCATCACCCATCGTGTCGTTGATCATCCCAGCGACATCTGTGCTGTGACTGCTAAGCAATTCGGCATCACCCCCCAAGCAGCTAGACAACATTTGCATGCCATGGTGGACGATGGATCGCTTGAATGCAGTGGGAATACCAAGGCTCGCATCTACAAGCTGCTGCCGATCGCTCAAGCGACCCAGGAGTTCCAAAGAGATGGATTACAGGAGGACTTGGTGTGGTCGGGGTTCATCAAGCCGTTGATTGCAACGGCGAGCCCCAACGTACTCAATATTTGCGGGATTGCAGCCTCGGAGATGATCAACAATGCAATTGACCATAGTGAGAGCGAACAAGTGCTGGTGACTGTGACTTACACCGCGTCGACGATTGA
>JAYTWO010000196.1:0-19875 GCA_043743415.1 Planctomycetota bacterium | reverse complement strand
CGCGGCATCCCGCGTACAAGCGAGATGAATCTGTTCTGGCAGCACAACCGGGGCCGCGTGATCGGCGTGACCGGGAGCAACGGGAAGTCGACCACCACGGCGCTGATCGCACATCTGTTGAAGACAGCTGGAAGAACGGTCCATCTGGGCGGCAACCTCGGCGGGAGCCTGCTGCCGATCGTTGACTCGATCCAGCCGACTGACTGGGTGGTCCTCGAACTCAGCAGTTTTCAGTTGGCCGATCTCGACCGGATCGAGGCCAGTCCGGAGATCGCGGTCGTCACGAACTTCGCCCCGAACCACCTCGACTGGCACCCGGACCTCGACGATTATCGTCGTGCCAAACAGACGATCCTCCGCTGGCAGACGTGCGACTCGACGGCGGTACTCAATGGGGACGATGCGGATGTCCGGGCGTGGCCGACGAGAGGGCGAGTGAGGTTGTTCGGACGGCATTCCGTCTCGCTCTCCCCCGCTGGCGATGTGGCCGACTCGAACGACATCCGTGGCGGGGGAGAGGGAGCAGAGTCAGCGCTGTACGCGATACCGATCCAGGACCTCCTCGATCTAATGCCCCTCCCCGGCGAGCACAATCGCATGAACGCCGCAGCGGCGATTTGCGCGGTGCTGGCGGCGGAGGTGGAGAGAGAGGCACTGGCAGAAGGGCTGAAGACATTTCGAGGCTTGCCGCATCGACTCGAGTTCGTCGGGGAGGTCAACGGTCGTCTGTTCTACAACGACTCGCTGGCGACGACCCCGGAGTCGGCGATTTGTGCCTTGAAGGCGTTTCCGGGCCGCGTGCTGCTGCTGGCCGGGGGGTATGACAAGCAGGTCGACCTCAACCATTTTGCCCGCGAGGCGGCGGGGCGGGCGACGGCGATTGCCTGGATGGGGCAGACGGCGGAGCGGCTCATGGCTCTCGCCACTCAGACGCTGGACCTGCACGGGGGACTTACGTCCCCCGCTCGCTGTCGATCGCAGCGGATCACGCACAGCTTGAGAGAAGCGTTCGAATGGCTGTGGGAGCAGTCGCAACCGGGGGACACGATCCTGCTGTCCCCGGCGTGTGCGAGCTTCGATTGGTTCCTGAACTTCGCGGATCGGGGGGAGCAGTTCCGGGCTTTGGTGGAGGAAGTGCAGGAGCGGCTCAGCAGGAAGTAGGGTGGGACAAGCTCGCTTCGAGCGCTGGCCCACCACGCGCGCTGTTGCCCCTGCCAATGGTGGGCCTGCGCCCAAAGCGGCTGGTCCCCCCCCCCTACGATGGCTCACCCTTCGGGCGGCAGGTCGTCCGGGTCTGTGAGTTCCAACGGCAACTGATCGGGGTCGAGGTCTTCCACCACCGCGTATTTGCCGTCGAGCCAACGGGAGAGGTCGATCTGCTTGCAGCGGACGCTGCAGAACGGGAAGTGCGGCGCGTCCAGCGATTCGGGCGGGACGGGTTTGTGGCAGATGGGACAGGTGATGGGTTGGATCATGGGGGAAGAGGGTTGATGGTTGATGGTTGATCGACAGAGGTCAAGAATCTGTTGACTGCTCAAAGCCCAGGGGTTGTAACCCCTGGGCTTTCTGGCGTGTTGTGCGTCTGAATCTCAAGCACGCCATCGGGAGCCACATGCACTCGCACGGCTCCGCTGGCGGCGGTGCAATGAATCGTCTCGGCACTCTGGTAGATTCTCGCGAGCGCGGGGGTGATGTCGGTACCACAACTGGCCACGACGTGCCGGGGGCGGGTCCACTGAGCAAAGGCGGCGGTGTTGGCCGACTTGCCACCGTGGTGCGGGGCGAGCAGCAGGTCGACGGGGTCGAGTGGCTCTTGCTGGAGGTGCGTCGAGCCGCTCTGCTCCAGGTCGCCGGTCAACAGCAGCACCTTCCCGGCATAGGTGATGCGCAGCACGACGCTGTTGGCGTTGTCGAGCGAATCCTCGACACCGGGCGTGGGGTGCAGGACTTCGACCGACACCTCGGGGTCCAGCCGCAGCTGGTCCCCGGCCTGTATCATGCGCAGCGCGGTGCCTCGTTGTGCCAACTCATTGAACAGTTCCGGCACCCCTTCCTGTTCAAAGTCGAGGCAGTGCTGGCTGAAGAGAGCTGTGCCGACCGGGGTTTGGGAGACGAGGTCGATGCCACCGTTGTAGTGGTCGGAGTCGGCGTGGGAGATGACCAGGGCGTCGACGCGGCTGGTGCCTCGTTCCCGGAGCAGAGCCTGCACCGTGCGGGCGGCGCGGCGACCGTCGCCCATCGAACCGATGTCGTAGAGGAGTGTGCGTCCGTTGGGGCACTCGATGAGGATCGCCTCGCCATGCCCGACATCCAGAAACGTACACGTCAGCCCCGGCTCCGGAGCGCGCGGCCACCCAGCTACTGTCAGCCAGCCGAGCGTCCACACGAACGTGCCGCGCCACACCCAGCGCCGTGCCGTCGTGGAACGTAGCAGCAACCCCGAGAGCAGCAGTAGGTAAAACCCGCTCATCCAACCGAGTGCGGGACTGGGTGACTCGCCGTAACCACCGGGCAGCGTGGCCGACCACTCGACCGCGTTCAGGAACCAGCGGAGGCTCTCGCGAAACGGGATCACGACCCACTCCGCGAGCGGCGGGCACAGCAGTCCGACTCCGAGGAACACATAGCCCGCACACAACACCAGTGTCGAAAACGGAGTGAGCAAGGCGTTCACGACCAGTCCCGCCGGGGAGACCAGATGGAATGTCCGCATCGTAATCGGCACCGTCACCAGCCAGACGGCGAAGGTCACAGTGTACGCCGCCAGCAGCCAGCGTCCGCTCCAGGTCAGCACTCTCCAGAGACCGGACTGCTCTCCAACCAGCAGGCGATCGGTGAACGACTCATGCGTCCTCTCATTGATCCAGCGAGTCATCACGATGATCGCGGCCACAGCGACAAAACTGAGTTGAGCTCCGACATCGAACAGGTCGGCGGGGTTCAACAGTAAGAGGATCAGAGCGGTCAGGGCCAGTGCCTGGATGCCATCCGACTTCTTGCCGAAGGCCCTCCCCACGACGATCAGCGTTCCCAGGACCACTGCACGCATGACCGGTGGTCGACTCTCTGCGATCGCGGCGTAGCCATAGATCACGGCCAGCACGAGCAATGAAGTTGTCAACGTGCGCAGACGCACCGTCCGGCAGAGCAGCATCACGAACGCCGCGAGTACGCCGATGTGCAACCCCGAGATGGCGAGGATGTGCATCGTGCCGCTGCGGATGAAGGCCGTCTCCGTTTCCTCTTTGAGGTCCGACCGATCTCCAATCAACAGCGAGGCTGCCACGGGTTGCAGACGTGGCGGCAGGTGGTCAAAGATCAGCCGGTCACACTCGGCGCGAACTCCTTCGCGCAGCCTCGATACGCGGGCTCCGACGCCACGGGGGCGTTCAATCAGCCGGACCGTGTCCGGAGTGTCGCACCGTAGAACGCGGTCCATGCCCCGTGAGCGCAGGAACGAGGGGTAGTCGAAGTCTCCCGGATTGCGAGGCGGTTCCGGGACCGCCAGTTGGCCCAGGATCTCGATGCGGTCCCCCGGAACCAGATCCAGCAGATGTCCGGCGACATCGACTCGCACGAGTCCCACGACAGGGAGTAACTGCCCGTCATGCGTGACCAGCGACTCACCTGCGACTTGCACGACCGAATGGTCGAGCCGCATCCAGGAGGGGACACCGGGACGACTGTTACTCCGCGTGCTGATCGGTGAGGTGATCGTGGCGATCAGCTTCACGGGCTGGCTGTCAGCTCGGAGAGCGGCGATCGAGAGTGTCTCCCGGAGCGACCAGTATTGGTGATGACGCGCCCCTCCGGCAGCGACCAATAAGAGGGCGACCAGGACGGTGGCGGTCTGCTTCCAACCGCCTCGGAGAGCCAGAACGGCGAGTCCCGCTGCCACGACTCCGCACCCGATCCAGGTCGACATCGGTGATGACGAGAACCGGTCGAGGACGACTCCGGCTGCGAACATTGTGACCGCAGTCAGTGCCGGTTCGCGGGGCTGGGGGGGAGGCAGCGGAACCGAGGCGGCCACGGAAATCCTCGGCGATTCACGGGTGACTAACGGGAAGGGGGGAGGCAGCGTATCATAACGCGAGTTCGTCGGCTGTGCTGGTCTCATCGTGTTGCAGGCTGACGAAAGTGTGTGCGTCTCAAACGTCGGCGAATTCGCCAAGTCTTCGACCCCCACGGGGTCAGTTCACCCACGAGAGAGACACACACACGTCACGAAACACAATCGACGGGAGGCGTGTGCGATGCTCTGTCCATTCTGCCAAAAGGGCGAAACCAAAGTGGTCGACTCGCGCGGCAGCCAGGAGTATGTGATCCGCCGCCGCCGCGAGTGCCTCGATTGCGGTCGCCGGTTTACGACCTATGAGAAGATCGAAGAGTCGCCGCTCAAGGTCATCAAGAAGGACGGAGCCCGCATTCCGTTTGATCGCGAGAAGATCCGCGCCGGGATCGAGAAAGCCTGCTACAAGCGGCCCATCAGCCCCGACCAAATCGAACGCATCGTCGGTGACATCGAGCGCGATGTGTACGCCCAGTTCGACCGTGAAGTCCCGTCTCGCTACGTCGGCGAGAAGGTCATGGACGCCCTCAAACTCGTCGACCAGGTGGCCTTCGTCCGGTTCGCTTCGGTCTATCGCTCGTTCCAGGACGTGAACGACTTCGTCCAGGAACTCCAGCCGATTCTGAAGGAACGCACGCGGCGGTAAGCGTGTCGACTGCCCAAGCCCAGGGGTTGCAACCCCCTGGGCTTTCCGGTCAATCAACCATTAACCACCCTCCCACCCATGCACGCCACTCTCTACCTCTCGAAGAAAACCAAGGACCGTCCGCCAGCGGTGGCGGTGCTGTTTGGGGAGGAGACGCACCTCAAGCAGCAGTGCGTGGCCCGGTTGACCGAACTGGTACTGGGGACGGGACCGGATGCGGCGGTGGGGCTGGTGAAGTTCGCGGGGAAGGACACGGAACTGAAGACGGTCAAGTCGGAGTTGCAGACGGTCGGGATGTTCGTCTCGTCGCGGTTGGTCGTGGTCGAGGACGCGGATGAGTTCGTGACGAAGTACCGCGAGGGACTGGAGGCGTACTGTCTCAAGCCCGCGTCGCGGTCGGTGCTGGTCATCGACTGCAAGTCGTGGAAGTCGAACACCCGCCTGGCCAAGAAGATCGCCGAGTCGGGACTGGAACTCGACTGCGGGGAACTCGCGGCGGGGCCATTGCTCAAGTGGGTCACCGATCACGCCGCCTCCGAACACGGCAAACAGATCAGCCGTGACTCGGCCAGCCTGCTCGTGGAGCTGGCTGGCACCGGCCTCGGGCAACTGTCGATGGAGTTGGCCAAGCTGACCAGCTATGTGGGTGAACGACCACAGATCAAGCCGGACGATGTGCGGCAACTGGTCGGGGGCTGGAAAGCGGAAGAGACTTGGACGATGACCAATGCGGTCCGCGATGGGAACCCGGCCTTGGCATTGACGTGCCTTTCGAAGCTGCTGTATGCGGGGGAGGCGGCCCCGAAGATTCTCGGCGGGCTGATCTATGTGTTCAAGAAGTTTGCGGTGGCCACGGAACTCTCGCGCCGACAGAAGCCGCTGCGACAGGCACTGCAGGAGGCGGGGATCTTTCCTCGGGACATCGAGACTTCAGAGCGCTACCTGAAGCGGCTCGGACGACCGCGAGCCGATCAGTTGTTCGCCCGCTTGGCCGATGCGGACCGCGACCTCAAAGGCGGCAGCCGCCTGCCGGATCGGTTGCAGTTGGAGCAGTTACTGCTGTGGTTGTCGGGGCAGTTGGGTTGAGGTGGCTGTCCCCGTAGCGACCTTCGCCAGAAGGTGGGCGAACTGGATGGAGCGTTCTCGGTGCCGACAGACTTCCCCTCGGTCCCCAGCGGAGCTTGGGACGGAGAACAAATCCTGCCCGTCCCTTGACGTGTGACCGACCCAATCGTGTTCGCCACGCGGAAGATCGCTCGCGACCCATGCCACCCGTCTTGGCTCGCGAATGTCGAGCGGGGACGGGCAAGAGTGCCCATCCTACGGGAGACAATCACTGACCGCTGGGGATCACCCGCGCGGTGCCGTCGCCATTGGCCAGTACGAGGCGCTTCCCGTCTGGCGAATAGCGGGCCGCGTTGCCCACCCGGCCGATCCGCTGCTCGGTCAGCTTGTTCCCATCGGCCATGTTCCAGACCTTCAGATGACCCGCGTAACCGTACGACAGCACGCGGTCACCGACCGGGTTGAACGTCACCGAGTGGACGTAGTCGGTGTGCCCCTCCAGGACCCGCTGCTCGCTCCCGCTGATGATGTCGATGAGATGCACCTTGCGATCGGCTCCGGCTGCGGCCAGCAGTTGACCGTTCGGATGGATCGCGACCGAGTACATCGTGGCGTCGTAGCGAGTCAGTTGCTTGAGCTGTCGACCGCCGACGATATCCCACAGTCGCAGCGTGCCATCGGAACCGGAGGAGATGGCGAAGGTCTCATCGGGGCTGAGCGTCACCGCGTGGACGGCTCCGGTGTGGCCGTTCAGTTGGAACTTCTGCTGGCCGGTGGTGACATCCCAGACCCGCACGGTTTGGTCGGTGCTGGTCGAGACAACCGTGCGGCCATCGCGAGTGACGGCGACTCCGTAGACCGGCCCGCCGTGGTTGAATTGCCGTGTGGCGGCGGGTCCGGCGTAGGTCCACTCTTCAATCTTGCCAGTGCTGAGAGAGAGCCAAACCGAACGACTATCCACCGCGAACTGCATCTCCGAAACGAGCCCTTCGACCGGGAACGACTGATGCGGCGTCAGCTCGATGGCGGGCTGGATATTCGGCAGCGAGGGGCCGAAGACATGCACCGTCTTCCCCACCGTCGCCACCGCGAGTTTCTGCTGATCGGGACTCCACTGCAGGGCTGTGATCGCTGAGGGAGCCACGTCATTGATCTTGAGCCGCTGCAGCGGCTCATCCGGGGCGTTCACGTTCCAGATGAGCACCTCGCCTGCTTCGGTGCCCGCGGCGATGCGCTGGGCATCGGGACGAACGGCGACGGTCGTCGGCTTGAACTCGCCGCCCATCGCACCGCCCTTGAACGTCCGGTTCACCGTGCCATTACTCACCTCGGTCATGAGCACCAGGCCATCCTCCCCGCAGCTGATCGTCTGCGCCCCACCTTGATACATCGCCAAGTCTCGCACCGGCCCCTTGTGAATCGGCCACGCGCGGGTGATCGAAGTCTTCACCGACTTGAGCAGCTTGTCCTCCCCGGTCGAGACCAGCGTCACGCCGTCCGCCAGGTAACTCGCTGTCACGATCGGACCCACATGGTCCGCAAACGATTCGAGCAATTGGCCCGTCGCCACTTCCCACACGCGGATGATCCCATCGGCTCCCGCCGTCGCTGCGCGCACTCCATCAGCGGTCAGCGTGACCGACCGCAGCGGCAGCGGATGAGGGATGGAACGCAGCAGCTTACCATCGGCGAATAACCAAAGGTGCAGTTGCTTGTCCTCACCAATCGCGGCGACGAATTGTCCGTTGGTGGAGAGGGCCATTTTCAGTAGCGGCGTCGCGGGCCCCTCGAATGTCTTGGTGAGCGTGCCATCCGCGAGGTTCCACTGGCGGACCTTGCCATCGCCGCCCGCCGCCAGAATGAACTGCTGATCGGGCGTCATCGCCAAGGCATTGACTCCGCCGGGGACGCTGTCCCAGATCCGCAGCAATGTACGCTGGACGACCACCGCATCGTTCCCCGGACCGATGAGAGCCAGCGACCGCTGATCGGCACCGGTCCAGGCGGAGTCGGTGACGGGGAAGAGCGTCGCGATTTCCTCTTGAACAAAGCCGGTGGCGAGGGCTGCGATCCGCACGCGCGGCTGGCCGTCGCACAGCGCGACCAGCAGGCCGTCCTGGCTGAGGCGGGCCGAGGTCATCCCCGCCCCCAGCGGAGTCGACTTCACCAGCGTGCCATCGAGCTTCCAAATATGGTATCCCCCTTGGTCATCCAGGGAGGCCAGCTGCGTTGCATCGGTGAACAGTTCGAGGCTCTTGAGCGGTCGGCCCGGCGTGTTGATCGGTGCCCCGGCGGTGCCATCCCACTTGAGACGTAGGATCGCCTGGCCCGCGTTCGGCAGCACGAGCAGACCTTGCTCCTGCGACACTCGCTTCAACTGAATGGCGGGCGCTCCGGGGACGGGGAACTCCCACGCGGGCTTGGGGGCCTCTTCTCCGGCTGCGGGCTTCTGCTTGGGGAGTGGGAAGGTCCAACTGCGGACGACGCCATCGGCCCCGGCGGTGATGAGGGAGTTGCGGTCGGCGGAGAAGGCCAGCGCGGTGATCGCTCCGGCATGTGCCGCGAGGTATCCCTCCGCCGCTCCACTGCCGACGTTCCAAATCCAGACCACACCTTGCGCATCTCCGGTGGCCAGCAGACCATCGTCATCACGCAGTGCAAAGGCCCGCAGCGGCTGTTCGTGATTGGCATAGGCCGCCTGCTGCGGACCGTTACTGGCCCACAGTCGCGTCGTCAGATCGTCCGAGATTGTGGCCAGTCGCTGGCCGGTGGTAAACGAGAGCAGCCCCCGGATTGGTCCGGTGTGGCCCTTCACATCAAACGAGGGGAGCGGTTGCTGCCAGAACCGGACCGTCCCGTCCTTCCCACTCGTGGCGTACCGCGTCGCGTCGGCATGGATCGCCACATCGGTCACGGGGCCGGTGTGTCCCGCTGCTCGACCGCGCGGCGTGCCATCGGCCATGTTGAGCACGTTCACACTGCCATCATCGGCCCAGGCGGTGAGCCAGGCTGCGTTCGGCGACACCGTATGTCCCGTCAGCTTGCCAACAAACTTGGGCAACTCGCGCGTCGCCATGCCGGTGGCCATGTCGATCAGCCGCATGGTGCCATCGGCTAGGCTCCACAGAGCGTTGTTCTGTCCGGGGATCATCGTGAACTCGATCGGAGCCGCCGGGGCGGTGCCGAGTTCCTTGGGTAGCATCGGCGTCAGTTGCCAGATGCGAAGGACTCCATCATCGCCGGTCGTGTAGAGCTGTTGATTGTTGGAGTGGACAGCGGTCGAGGTGACGCGACCGGCGTGCCCGAGGAGGCGGCCTTGCGGCGTGTCGAGGTCCGGGGACCAGAGCAGGATTCGCCCGCTGGCATCGGCGGTGCAGAAGATCGCTCCATCGGTGCGAGAGGCGATGGCCAGCACCTCAGCGGTGTGGCCCGGTCGCAAGATCGTCGGGACCGGAGCTGGTCCGCCCGGCTTGGCCACCAGCAGATCGTGAATCCGAAAATGCTTGTCATCGGCCACCGACAACAGACTCAGCCCATCGGGGTTGAGCACGAACCCGCGCACGGGGGTGGCGTGTTCGACGAAGCTGCGCATTGGTTTGGAGAGCGGCAAGTCCCAAGTTCGCAGCGTGTTGTCCTGCGCCCCGGTGACTAACGTACGGCCATCCCCACTGACCGCCAGACAGTACAAGGGGCCGGTGTGCTGGGTGTAGCGCCGCAGTTCGACCGACTTGGCGACATCCCACAGCCGGGCCGTCTGGTCTGAACTGGCGGTGACGACCCGCTCGCCATCGGGAGTAAAGACCCCCATGACGACCGCGCCCTCGTGGCCGTTCAGAATGCCATCCGCCGGGGCTTGGGCGTGAACAGGCAGACTGCTGAGAGTCCAGAACACCAATGCCAGAGGCTGACACAGCCCAGTGAAACGCTGCATGTGGAATTCTCCGCGAATCCTGACGGACCGTCGATGTGGGTCTGTGGTTCTCGATTGTCGATGGCGACCCCGGACGAGCGCCCCGCCAACGCTCGATGTGGGGGTTCACCTCCCTCGGGAGGGGCGAGGCTCCTGCTGAACCGTTCATGCCAGTTCGCGCGTCCCCTGGCTCGCAGCTCAACAGGAGCTTCGCCCTCCCAGGACGACTCTCGCCCTCGGTTCGGCTGGGCTCTTCCGGCAACCCCAGTTTGGCTGGAGCAGAGACATCTCGCAATGATGAATGCACGTTCGTTGATCCGAGGTGGGCATCGCCGCCCCCGTTTAGTTGCGACGCGAAGACTTCGCGTCGCGGCTAAACGTCCGTCGCTGACTGGCATATCGGGCTGGTCCCCGGTCACAATGACGAGCGAGTGTCCCCGGTTCGTACGAGGAGTTCCTTGATGGCCTTTCTCCGACTTGCTTTCGCGACTGTCTCTGGATCGCTCGGGGCTCTGTGCCTCGCTGTCGTTTGTCTCGTAGGGGGCACTGTCCAAGCTGCCGATCCGATGAAGCTCCAACTCCGTCATCGCACCGAAACAGCGGCCAAGACCGGACGGTTTCACACGCTGATCCGCGACGAGGAGTGGGATCCGGCGAAGACAGCGGTGATCGTGTGCGACGTGTGGGACTACCATCATTGTTACAACGCGGTGCAGCGGCTGACGGAGTTTGGGCCACGATTGAATGAGTTGGTGGCGAATGCGCGCGAACGCGGGATGACGATCATTCACTCGCCGAGCGATTGCATGCCGTCGTATGAGGGACACCCGGCACGGAAGCGGGCCATTGAGACGCCGAAGTCGGCCAAGCTCCCGGCAGACATCCAATCGTGGTGCAGCAAGATCCCCTCGGAAGAGGCGGCGATCTATCCGATCGACCAGTCGGACGGTGGCGAAGACGACGAGAAAGGACAGCACGCGAAGTGGGCTAAAGAGCTGAAGGAACTCGGGCGGAACCCCAAGCTGCCGTGGAAGCAGCAGGCGGCGTTCATTCAGATCGATGACGCGAAGGACTTCATCTCCGACAAGGGGGATGAGGTGTGGAGCATCCTTGAAGCACGCGGCATCGAGAACGTCATCCTGACCGGCGTGCATACGAACATGTGTGTTCTTGGGAGGCCGTTCGGGCTGCGGCAGATGGCCCGCAATGGCAAACGAGTGGCCCTCGTCCGCGACATGACCGACACGATGTACAACCCGCAGCGGTGGCCGTTCGTGAGCCACTTCACCGGGACTGATCTGATTCTCGAGCATGTCGAGAAGTTCGTCTGTCCCACGATCACCAGTGACCAGTTCCTGGGCGGGAAGACCTTCCGGCACGCGGCCGACACGCGGCCGCGTCTGGCGATCATCGTCTCCGAGGTCGAGTACGAGACGCTGAAGACCCTTCCCGAGTTCGCCGCTCGGCACCTCGGGTACGACTTCCATGTGCAGTTCTTCTTCGGCTCTGAGACCGAGGCGAACGAGATTCCGGGGTTGGAGCAACTCAAAGACTTCGACCTCGCGCTGGTCAGCGCGCGGCGGCGGTTACTCGCTCCCGAGCAACTCCAATTGGTCCGGGACTTCGTGGCAGCGGGCAAGCCGATCGTCGGCATTCGCACCGCCAGCCATGCGTGGTGCCTGCGCGGTGAGGAGGCTCCGGCGGGTCGAGCGCAGTGGCCCGAGTGGGACAAGCAAGTCTTCGGTGGCAACTACAACAACCACTATGCCAATGACCTCAAGACTGTCATGAAGCCGGTGCCCACCGCCGTCCAGCACCCAATCCTGACCGGCATCCCCCCAGAAACATTCGTCGCGGGCGGGTCGTTGTATCAGACAGCTCCACTGGCCGACGGAACAACCGTCCTGATCGAGGGCGAGATCGCTGGCAAACCAGTCGAACCGGCGGCTTGGACATTCATTCGCGCGGACAAGGGGCGATCGTTCTACACCTCGCTGGGCCACACGGGAGACTTCGACAACCCGGCGTTCAACCGGTTGCTGGTGAACGCCCTGCACTGGGCTGCCACCGGGAAGGTGCCCGCGACTGTTCACGAGTCGGCAGGGCACGACCTCTCATCGCACTGGAGTCCGATCATCGTCCCCGGTAGTTGGGAAACGGTCGGTGGCCCTCCACTCAAGGAGTACGATGGCGTCGCGTGGTATCGCTGCATGATCCGCGTGCCGGAGACTTGGAAGGGGGCGGCCCTCAACCTGCGACTCGGCTCGACGAAGGACAACGAACTGGAAGTCTTTTTCCAGGGCCAGCAGTTGGATGTGACCGAAGTCTCGTTTGCCGCGAAGCCGCTGGAGGATGGCGGAGTGCTCGTCGAGATTCCGGAAGATTTGGTGACACCAGGTGAATTGCACCTGTTGTGCGTGCGGTGCGAAAACGGTGAGGGACCGGGGGGCTTGGCTTTTCTCTATCCAGGGCTGTACTTTGGCAGAGACGAGAAGGTCTCTCTCGAAGGGCGCTGGCAGTTCCGGACCGGAGACGACGAATCGTTCGCGACCCTGCCGCTGCCCGCGAAGTTCGCAGCCGCCACGGAAGCGGTGTTCACGCAGGGGCCGTAAGGCAAACGAGGCGACTCGAATTACTTGAACATCCCGCCGAGGGCGTCCAGCACGGCACTGGCCACCGGTGTTCCGGGCTGGCTGACCCACATCGTTTTGATGAGGTCGAACATCACAAACATGCACAGGCTGAGCAGCAGCGTCGAGACGCAGAGCATGGCCACGGTGCCCATCGACCACTCCTGCTCGTACACGACACCGGCCCGCGCCCCCACTGGACGGGCGGCTCCGCCATCGTCGCCCGCGAAGGCGTCGTCGTCGGCTCCGAAGACTTCCATGTCTTCGACATCATCGTCGTCGTCCGCGAAGGCATCGTCGGAGACTTCGAGGTCTTCGTCATCGCCGCTCATGTTCGAGTCGTCGCCGTCATCGACATCGAACACCGCATCGTCGAGGGCGGCCTCGCCCGAGTCCTGAAGATTCAGCACCTGGGTCGATTCGCCGCTGTGACCTTCTTCATCGTCAATCTTCAGTTCGAAGTGGCTGTCATCCCGCATCGCCGGGATTTCGAACTTCGTCTCGGGCACGCTGTCGAGGTCTTTGGCGATATCCATCATCGGGATCGTGCCGCCGAAGTCTCCGTTGTCTTCCAGGGAGATGCCGCTGTCGCCGACCGATTCCAGGGAGATGCCGCTATCGCCCAGGCTCAACGAGATGCCACTGTCGCCGGAACTCAGTGAGATGCCGCTGTCATCATCGGTATCAAACGCGAGCGTGATCCCTTCATCCGACTCGGCGGACATGGCGATGCCGCTGTCGCTGGGGCCTTCCAGCGTGAAACCGCTCTCGGTGGCCAGCATCATGGCGCTGTCACCCCCCAGAGCGATCCCGCTCTCTTCGGAGAGGACCGACGCCGATTCGCTGTCGTCGGAAGTGAAATCCAAGGCGATGGAAGAGTCAGCGATACCCAGCAACTGGACATCGCTGTCGCTATCGAGATCGGGACCGACGATCTTGACATCGCGATCACTGCCACGATTGACGAGCCGGATATCGCTGTCGGAGCCTTTTTGGGTGGCCGCTTTGCGGGACAGAGAAATGTCGCTGATCGTTTCTTCGCCGACCAATCTGACATCGCTGTCGCTGTCCAGACTGCCGACCAATTGGACATCACTGTCGCTGTCCAGACTGCCGACCAATTGAACATCACTGTCGCTGTCGGACTCGGGGAGCAGATTCCCCACGAGCCGGACATCGCTGTCGGAGTCCATCAGACTCATTGGGCCGGATTCGCTCGGACCGATTACCATCGGCTCGTCGAACACCAGACGCACATCGCTGTCGGAACTGCCGAGCGGGTCACGGGACTTGCGGATGACAGTGGGATCTTCGGCCTCGTCGTCGTCATCCAGGACCATCGCGGAATCGCCCCCGAGGGCGAATGCACTGTCCGGGTTGCCCAGGATCATCGACGAATCATGCGCTGCGGGATCCTTAAACATCGGGAGTTCGGGATCCGAGTCGGCCTGCCGACTGCGTGCCAACTCCTCAATGTCCTCGACCTTGAACTTCCAGGTGCCACGGTCCGCAAAGCCGCGCACATTGCCCTTTTCTCGGATGCGGTTGAGTTCATCATTGCGCAGGCCCAACTGCTGCGCCGCTTCGTCGAGACTCAGGTATTTCTTGGGTGACATGGAACGATGGTCCCAGAAGATCAATGAGGAGACTCGGTGGCCAGCGCGGGAAAACCGCTTTGTCGTCCATCGACCACTCGGGAGACAGTCCCCGAGAGATCGTTGCAAAGTGATTGTTCTACGCACCTTACCGATTGTAGTGAGAGGTCGCGATCTTGCGATTGCAAGACCGGAGACGACACCCCGGTTCAATTCTACGGACACATACCGGCGAAGCAAGGGTTTTCTCCAGATGGCGGGGTCTTCCCATGTTGCCAGATTCACCCAGTGGGCGATCTCCTTCTGACCGAAAGAATCGTTCGAATCGGAAGAATCGATCAAGTCGGACACCCCTGCGGTTCGATCTTTGGAGCAGATGCGCTCGCTCCTCCATTTCGGGGGAGGTGGACGTATTCGTGGAGTGAAATCATGCGTGCCCTGTGCCTCCTGGCTTTGATCGGAGCGACCCTCTCCGGATGTTGTTCAGCCCACCGGGCCTGGAGTGAGGGCTACGATGCCTGCGTCCCGCAGTGCGATGCCTGCCAGGCAGCTCCCCGCAAGAGCAGCTGGTTCCAGAAAAAGTTGGCTCGCTCGGGCTGCTCGTGCTCGTCGCGTGGGAATCCCTGCGACCTCAATTGTGGTGGATGCGGCTCCTCGTGCGGGGGCAGTTTCAAGGGCTGCTCCAGCTGTGGAGAGGGAGTGATCTCCGATGGCATGGTGTCCAGTGGCTGTGCCAGTTGCCAGCAGGGGCAGACGGTCTACGAAGGCTCGATGTACTCCGCGACGCCGCAAACTTCGACCTGTCCCACCTGCCATCAGACGCACATGAATCCAGTGATGTCCTCGCCCGCACCGGCGTATTCGCCCGCCGAGTCGCCGCCAATGACTCATCCGCCGACGACTCCGCCAGCGGCTACCTCTCCGATGCCGGAGCCTGCTCCCGAACCGCATCAGGCCCGCATGCTCCAGCTTCAGCAGATGCAGCCCCTTCCGATGCAGCCCACTCAGACCCAGACCATTCAGTACCAGGATTGGCAGCCTCACCAGTCGCAGCCGCAAAGCTTTGTGCCATACAATCCACCCGCCCAGGCCGTACCGCCACAGATTCAAACCGCCGTCCAGCCGATCTTGTGGGTTCCCGCCACGCCGCCAGCCCCGCTGCTGTTGCCCGCTCGGTAAGTCAAACGGACACGGAAAGCCCACCGGGTAGGACGGTCTGTTCAGGCCGTCCTCGTGCATGACTGGCGACGAGTCGGCCTGGAAATGCCATGTGACAGGGGATCTGAAGACCGACCGCTCGCTCAGATGGTGCGGCACGGTTCCGACAATCGCCACCCGCCGTTGCCAGCGGGGCCGCCGATCCGGTAACTTCCGCCGCGATCTCTTTCCCCTCTCGTCCCTCGGCTGCTCACTCCGACCATGGCTGAAAACCGCAACTTCTCCCCCA
This sequence comes from Planctomycetota bacterium, assembly GCA_043743415.1. Lineage (GTDB taxonomy): Bacteria > Planctomycetota > Planctomycetia > Planctomycetales > Planctomycetaceae > TH-plancto1. Next base: position 4,510 of record JAYTWO010000196.1, on the reverse strand, counting down.
ATCAACAGAAGATCATCAAGCGGTTCTACGACAATCGCGATCAATTGGATGAGCAGCATCTGGCCGAGAACGTGACGAACCTGTACCTGGCGACAGGTGAGAAGCAGAAGGCGAAAATCTGGAAGACGGTCGAAGAGATGATGGGCCGTCTGGGCGTGCCCGAGAGCCGGATCAAGCACATCCTCGAGAAGAAAGACCCGGCGATCCTGGCAGAGGTGGTCAAGGATCTGCAAAGCGGCAAGATCAAGAAGCCCGCCCCGCCCGCCAAGCCGCCGCAATCCCCGTAGGCGATGGCGCTCCGCGACGCACATGGCGACCTTCGCCTCTAGGAGGGCGAGCGGGTGTTGATGGCGTCGTGGCCACTGGCAGCGAGCGCGGTCTTGCGGTATGCGAGTCGCAGTCGACATCACCTATGACGTGTGTGCGTCAGAAAAATAGGCAGCTATTTCACCCGGCACGTCATGACTCAAAGGGTGAGCCGCAGATGAACACAGATGAACGCAGATGAAGAGGCTCAACAACGAGAGGACATCGCCCCGGTTAATCTCTCATCTGCGTTCATCTGTGTTCATCTGCGGCTCCCCCACTCCTGGTGTTCTCCTAGTCCAGACTCCGCCAGCCGTATGCACCGAGTGCTCGCATCGAATCGCCCTGCCGCCTCAGTGCTTTGTTTGCCACTGCCTACTTTTCTGACGCACGCACGCTCCGCGTCGTGAGCTCCGTCGCGGAGCGTCATATTACAATCAGCAGAGAATCCCTCGATCCCAAGCAGAGCTGGGGAATGAGAGTGAGCGACTTTCTGTTCCCTGAATTCCACATTTCTGCGATAACGCGGGCCACCGACGCGCGGTTCAGGGGGAACCGGCGAGGAGTGTGGCCTGTCGCACCGCGAAAGGACGTTCTTTCGCGGTGCGAAAGATCATACTCAGAATTCCCCGATCTCAGGGTGCCACGGAATGGCGATCGAGCCGCCATCAACATCATTGGTCCATCTGTTGCAGTCGCTCCATCTGGCGACGGCCCAGGATTTCCGCGCGTGCCAGAAGCACATTCGTTATCTGGTCCGCGATCTCCCCGCGTTTGATTCGGTCTGGATCGATGCTCTCGTGCAGGGAGCCGTCCTCACCCCGTTTCAGGCGAAGTGCCTGGCTCAGAATCCCGATTCGCTGAAGCTCGGCGCGTACGTGCTGGTCGATCGGCTGCCACATGATGGGTGGCCGGTGCGGTATCGGGCGCAGCCGCTGGCGGGGGGCAGGCCGGTGGCGCTGGCCGTGCTGCCGCTGCGGGAGTCGGAGCAGGACGGGGGGCGCGAGAGTTTTCAACAGCACCTCGCCGCCGTCCAGAATCTGACGCATCGCCATCTCTGCCTCGCGACGGCCATCGTAGAGGACGCACAATCACTCGTGGCGATCAGCGTCTTACCCAGCGGTGAAGCACTCGACGAGTTGCTCGTGCGGCGTGGTCGATTCCCGGCGGATGTGGTCGAGGAGATCGCTCGGCAGGCACTCGAAGCGCTGAGCCGACTCGAACAGGCGACCACATTTCACGGGGACGTGCGGCTGCGGAATGTATTGCTCGGACCATCGGGGCGCATCCAGATCGTCAACGCCGGGTTGCTGGCGGCGGTCCATCCCCTGGTCACGATTCACGAAACATTGCCGATTGCGTGCCATGAGGGGATCGCCCCGGAACTGATCGGAGGACGCACCGCCCGCAACTCCGCCAGTGACATGTACGCCCTCGGCTGCCTGTTGTGGCAACTGCTCGCGGGTCGGCGTCCGTACCTCACCGCCGATCGCCTCGAACAACTCGCGGCTCACCAATCGGGCACGATCCCCGACATCCGCACCATCGCCCCCGATACGCCCCTGGCGCTGGCGCAGCTGATCCTGCGGCTGGTGGCCCAGCATCCGAGCGAACGCTTTACATCTCTGGCCGCAGCCTCGCGCGAATGCGGGATGAGCCTCGCGCGCGGGCGAGCGAGGTTGAGCCAGTTCCAGACCTCGTTTCAGTCGATGGTGCCGGTGCGACTGGGGCGATCCGCTCGGTCGAGAAAGCCAGCCGCCGGGCAAGCGTGGCTGACAGCTGCGATCCTTCTGGCGGCAGTGGGGCTGTTCCTGTTTCCGGGTGCGGGGAGGACACTGCTCGATTCGGCAGGACGGCTGTTGAGTGCGAAGCAGGCTTCCGAAGCCTCGGAAGACTTCGGAAGTCTATCGGCCCCGGCGACCGCCGAGACAGTTCGCCCACCTTCTGGCGAAGGTAGCTACGTTCGCCAGAACGTGGGCTTAGAGAACCCGCACCCGAACGCGGTGCAGACTTCCGAAGTCTCCGAAGACTTCGGAAGTCTGACGCCCACCCAGAAGCACTCCGGTCGCATCATTCTCGACAAGGCCGGTCCCTACGCGGCCTCCACGCACTCTGCCGTGGGCGAACTGCGAATCACCGGTGTCGAGGGACTTCGCCCGGTGATCGAGGTCAGCGATCAGCCGCTCCGTCTCGCTGCCCAGCGGGTCGTTCTGGAGAACGTCATTATTCGTCGTGCCGCGAACGGGTCGCCGGATGTTCCGCTGCTCTCGGTGGACTCACAAATGCTGATCGTCACCGGTTGCGAGTTTCACTCGGGCCCCGTGCTGACTGGTGCGGACACGACACTCCTGGATGTCCCAATCGCTTCGAAGCCAGTTGCGATTCGCTGGCGACGACTCGACGACAGTGACATCCAACCCGGCGAGATTGAACTCACTCGCTGCCTGTGCGTCGGAGGGGGGGCGGTCCTCAGTTGCGACTCCGTTCCGCAGTCGATTCAGTGGCTGGACACCGCATGCCTGGGCACGGGGCCGGTGTGCGAACTGCACTCAAGTCCCAGCGTGCGGACGCTGCGGATGAGCCTGACCCGCACCACGCTCCGTGAGACCGGCCCGCTGCTACGTCAGCACCAAGTGACGTTGGACAAGCAGACGCCGCTCGTCATCGACCTGCGACAATCGATCCTGGCCCTGCGTCCCGAGGTCGCCGTCGTGGAAGCGGTCGGCCCACTCCGCTCGCGCTGGCGACCCGACTTGAAGATCGAGTCCAACGGTTCGTACCTTGCCGGTGCCTCCGAGTACGTCGCCTCACGGACCGACCCGCTGAGCGAACCCCACCCGCTCGATCCGACCGACCTCGACATCGAAGGACTGCTCCCTGCCGAGGTCGAATTCTCGGGCCCCCTCTCGCCACTCTGGCACAACAATACCGTCACCCGCTACACCGCCGATGTGCAAAGCGCAGGCACCCCCGGCATCCAATCACCCGCTGTGACAACTCCCCCTCCACCCCCCTCCCCCTCTCCCCCTCTCTCTTCAACACACCCATGACCAGGGCCAACGAATTCACCGTCACCAGCCACATCCCCGAGCTGCGACAAACTGTCGCCACTGCTCGCCTCTCCGGCTGCACGATTGGCTGCGTGCCGACGATGGGGGCCTTGCACGCAGGTCACGTCAGCCTCATCGAGGAGTGCCGACGCCGGACCGATTTCGTGGTGGCCACGATTTTCGTGAACCCGTCGCAGTTCGCGCCTCACGAGGACTTGACCAAGTACCCGCGTCCGCTGGAACGCGACCTGCAAATGTGTCGCGATGCCGGGGCGAACCTCGTCTACGTCCCCGAGGTGCCCGCGCTCTATCCCCCCGGATTCCAGACGTGGGTCACGGTGGAAGATATCTCGAAGCCGCTCGAGGGCACGTTCCGCGCGACCCACTTTCGAGGCGTCACCACGATCGTCCTCAAGCTGTTCAACATCGTCCAGCCGGACGTGGCCTGCTTCGGGGCCAAGGATTACCAGCAGCAGACGATCATCCGCCGCATGGTGACGGACCTCGATCTCCCGGTCGAGGTCGTGGTCTGTCCGACCGTGCGCGAACTGGACGGCCTCGCGCTGAGCAGCCGCAACGTGTACCTCAGTCGCAAGGAGCGTATGATCGCCCTCTCGCTGTCGCAGTCGTTGGCCCTGGCCCAAGAGCGGCTCGACGCGGGCGAACGCGACCTCGCTTCGATCACTCAGGCGATGCAGGTTAAACTCCAAGCTCACCCGGAGATCCAGATTGACTATGTCGTGATCGCCGATCCCGACTCGCTCGTGGAGTTGACCACGCCTCAGTCGACGATGGTGGCGTTGATCGCCGCTCGAGTCGGGACGACTCGACTGATCGACAACCGCGTGTTGACCACGTAGCTACGTTCGCCAGAACGTGGGCTGCCGGAACCAGCGTCCTAGGGCCGTGAAGACTTCAGTCGACGTAGGGTGGGACAATCCGCTTTGGGCGCTGGCCCACCATCGCCCGCCTGGCAACCTCGAACATGGTGGGCCAGCGCTCCAAAGCGAGCTTGTCCCACCCTACGGTCTGATCGACAACCGCGTGTTGACCACGTAGCCTCGACTTTTGCACTTTTCAGCGTCGTCGGGAACTGGGCTTGGTTCAAAGTGTGAGCCTCCGTGACAATGCTTGGGGTATCAAATCTCAGGCAT
>JAYTWO010000195.1:0-5767 GCA_043743415.1 Planctomycetota bacterium | reverse complement strand
CGAGCGCGGGCGACGGCGCGGGGGCCGAGGAGCTCGACGCCGCGTACTGGCCGCACGACGTGCCGAAGGAAGGATCGCGGAAGGTTCCCTTTTCGCGTGAGCTCTACATCGACGCGGACGACTTCATGGAAGACCCGCCGAAGGGGTTCTTCCGGCTGACTCCCGGTCGTGAGGTGCGGCTGCGCTGGGCGTACTTCATCAAGTGTACCGGGGTTGTCAAAGACGCAGCCGGGAACATCACCGAGGTCCGCGCGACCTACGACCCGGCCACGCGCGGCGGCGACTCGCCGGACGGTCGTAAGGTGAAGGCCACGATCCACTGGGTCTCGGCGAACCACGCGGTCCCGGCAGAGGTGCGGCTGTACGACCACTTGTGCCGGATCGAGGATTTGAGCCAGGTGCCGGATGGGGAGGACTGGAAGAGTTATTTGAATCCGGCGTCACTGGAGGTGTTGACGAACGCCCAATTGGAGCCATCACTCTCCGCCTTCGAAGACGGTCGCCCCGTCCAGTTCGAACGCCTCGGCTACTTCATCTCCGACAGCCGCGACGCCCAGCCCGGCAAGCTGGTGTTCAACCGCAGCGTGACGCTGAAGGATGCGTGGGCGAAGTCGCAGAAGAAGTCGTAGACTGGTGTTTACGGCGACACATTGGCAGAGGAGTCGCTGTGTGCGGCCCCGTGGCGTTTTTGGCTCAGGCGAATCGAATGGGGGACGGGAAAAGTTTTTGACAGCGGTGCGTCAGGGTTCGTAGCCTCCATACAGACGGTCCCGCACTGGTGCTCTCTCACAGCACGAGCGGCGACCGAACTGACTGGAACTCGATCATGGACGCTGGCACGACTCCTCTTTTCGAATCCTGGTGCATGCGACTGGGAGAGCACACGATTCGGACGGCCATGGTGGCTCTCGTACTGACCGGGCAGATGCTTCCCGCTGGGTCGGTCTCGGCTCAGGAGGATCCGTTGCCACCGACCTTTGCGGCTCCCAAGCGGCCGACAATAACTCCAACGACAGAAGCGACCGCTCCCAAACCTGCTCCAGTCGAGGGACAGCCGACCCCACTGCCTGCCAAAGTGAATCCAACTTTGGCAGAAGCGGCTCAACCGCTGCCGATGGTCGTCCCCGAAGTGGTCCAGAGCCCAGTCACCGCTCAAAACGGCACTCACGCGTTCAGGGAATGGAAGATGACCATCCGACCGGGAAGTGGTTCGGCCAAACCGGCTCCTCGCGTTCCAGACCCGCCGGTCGCGGCCCTCCAGCCACAGGCCACGGTCTCGGTCCCCCTGACGGTCAATATCCACCACATGGCGATGCCCTCTCCGCTGGTCTGGTCAGTGCCCTCGACTTACCCGTCCTGGTGGTACGCTCCGACCTCTGCGTATCTGTTCCAGCGTCCGCGTCCGTATTGGCAACTGCGAGGCGATTTCCACCACCTGCAACCGTTTATCCCGGGATTGTGGTACTGAGTCGGCGATTACTCCCTTGTCTCTGCGGCAGGAAGGCAACTCCCTTGGCGTTCACATTCAAAGTGGTGATGTTCAGCACCTCGCACATCCAGTCCTACGCCTCGCTGGCCGCTGACATTAACCGACGCTATTGCGAACATCAGGGTTACGGCTTCGTCCACGAACACTACGACGATGTCGTCATGGCTCCGCAACAGGAGAAGATTAAAGTCTTGACGAAGCACCTGGGCAGCGCCGATTATCTCATGTGGCTTGACTCCGATGCCTGCGTCGTCAATTTCTCGCAGAGGCTGGAGGAGTTCTGTCAGACGGAAAAAGACTTCATCATCGCGGGCCACAAGTATGGCTACGATCTGGACTGGCAACGGGTTCAATACCTCATCAATGATGCTCCCGGCGGGCTGAATAGCGGCGTCATGCTCATCCGCAGCAACGCCTGGTCGCGTCAATTTCTGGACCACTGGTGGTCACGGTGCCTGATCGGTTTTGCTCAAGGGGCCAAGCATGGCGATCAGGGCCCGCTGCAACAGATGCTCGTGGAGAATGCCCTGAACTTTCATGAACACCTCCAACTCGTCACGCCGTGTTCCCGACTCAATCGCTGCGACGACGACGACATGGATGTGAGCGAGTTTGTGTTGCACCTGTGGGGGCAGCGTAACGATGAACGCGCACAGGTCTTCTCGCAGATTCACGCGGGTATCAAGCCGAACATTGGCGTGTCACTGCCGAAGTTTCATGTATTGATAGGCTGACGATCTGAGAGTGGGAGAGCAATCACCTTGGGGACCACATTCAAAGTGGTGATGTTCAGCACCTCGCATATCCAGTCCTATGCCTCACTGGCTGCCGACATTAATCGCCGCTATTGCGAGCGGCAGGGCTACGGTTTCGTTCACGAGCAATACGACACTCCGGCTCTGGCTCCGCCGTATGAAAAGGTGCGAGTCCTGCAACAGCACCTCGGCACCGCCGACTATTTATTCTGGCTCGACTCCGATGCGTGCGTGGTGAATTTTTCGCAGCGGCTGGAGGAGTTCTGCCAGACGGGAAAGGACTTCGTCATTGCGGGGCACAAGTACGGCTTCGACATGAGTGGTCGACGGACCCAATACCTCATCAACGACATCCCTTGCGGGCTGAACAGCGGCGTGATGCTGATTCGCAACTGCGACTGGTCGCGACGATTCCTGGACGACTGGTGGCGTCGTTGCGAGATCGGGGCCGTGCAGCGGGCCGCCTATTTCGACCAGGGTCCGCTGCAACAGATGCTGGTCGAGAATGCCGTCGACCTGCACTCGCACATCCAACTCGTCACGCCGTGCTCACGCTTCAACCGCTGCGACGATGACCACACCGATGTGTGCGAGTTCGTGTTGCACCTGTGGGGGCTGGGGACCGGACCCCGAGAGCGGATATTGTCGCAGATTCACGCGGGCTGGAAACCGGACACGACGGTGTCACTGCCAACGTTTGATGTGCCCGCGCCGTGAATGGAGCGGGTAGAACGGCTTGGCCCCACCGTCAACCGCAACCCACGCGAGGCCAACCGCAGTGTTTCCTCGTGTACTTTCTGTCATGAGACTTCTCCAGTGCATGCCTCCATTCGTGAGCGATCAAAGACCTCTTGTGGTTCGATGGCGTTCGCACCTAATCTCTGCGGGAGGGCTGGCTCTTCTTGCGTCTTGATAACGAGGGGCGGCTGGTGACTCTCTGCACACATTCGTCTCCATGAGGTGTTTCATGCGTTTGCTCTCGCTGGGTCTTTTGTCGCTTCTGATGCTATCTGGCATTGAGTCGCTCCGTGCGGAAGTGGCCACCCACTGTCGCCCGGCTCGGGGCGTGGCCCGTTCGGCTGTGCGGCATGGTCGGCAACTGCGAACAGGTCCGGCTCCGATCATGGCAGCCCCGGTGTGCGTGGTTCCTGCTGCACCCGCACCCGCTGTCGTCGCACCCAGCACGTTGCCCACTCCAACATCCGATCCCGCTCCACAGGCGACAGTAGACGCTGCGGCTGATGCGGAACTGGCTGCGGATTTGCAGGAGGATTTGGAGCGACTGCAAGGCACTTGGCAACGCACTGAGAATCTCCGTAATGGGGGCCAAACGAAGTCGCAGAAGATCATCGAGGGCCATCACGAGACGTTAAAGTTCTTCGGTCCCGACGGCACGCTGTTGCGGGAGCAGCAGGCGGAACTGAAGTTGGAGCGAGCCGGTGACCTGCGAGTGATCCGCTGGTCGCAAGCGGTCGTGACTGCAGGCCGCGACACGGGCTCGAAAATCGATGACGGGACGATCGTCTATACATTCAAGGACGGAAAATGGATTAGCGTGATCGGCCTGATCCAACACGAGCGTTGGGGAGTCTACACGGAGGCGTGGGATCGGGAATTTGCAGGCGAGAAGGGGAAGTAAGGCGAGCGGCAGGCATGATGTTACCGAAACCGCATGGTGGCCTCCCATGTACGACGGGCTTCCAGCCCGTCGAAGCCCCGCTGAAACACTCGCCGCTGCCCTGGACGGGCTGAAAGCCCGTCCTACGGTCAATCATCTCCTGCCGCTCGCCTGACGGTGCGGTTAGGCAGCAGCAAATCGTGTATGTAGTCCGTTTCCAGAACACGAGTTACGCTCGCTTGACCCCTTAGATTCCTCCCCGTACGATACCCAATCCTAGGCCGGATCCATTCTTGGCACTGGAGCGATCGCCACGGCATGCGATCGCGGAAAGTCACACGGACACATAGAGTTAGGCTGTCGTCATGGCCGTTCCGAAGAAGCGTCAATCCAAGTCCCGCCGCAACATGCGTCGGTCGCACGATGCGGTGCGCCCGCTCAAGCTGCAGTTCTGCTCGCAGTGCGGGACGGCTGTTCCGTCGCACGTCATTTGCCCGAACTGTGGTTATTACCACGGTCGGCTGATGATTCCGCAGCAGGGTGAGTAATCTCGCCCGTTCCAGTTCCTTCTCCCCTCTGGACGGAAGCGGCACATGCGGATCGCGTTAGACGCGATGGGCGGGGACTTCGCGCCCGGCATCAACATCGCGGGAGCCATTGAGGCCCTGCAACAGGATCCCCGGCTGGAAATCCAGCTGGTGGGGCAGCGCGAGCTGCTGGACAAGCAACTCACGCAATCCGGATATTCAGGCGAACGACTCACGGTCGTCCATGCGGCAGACTTCATCGAAATGGATGATAAGCCGATGGAGGCTCTCCGCAAAAAGCCGGATTGCTCGATCGTGACTTGCTGGAAGTTGATGGCTTCGAAGGAAGTCGACGCCATCGTCAGCGCGGGGCACACCGGCGGAGTTGTGGCGTCGGGGCTGCGAACGCGGTTGTTTCTGAAGGGGGTCAAGCGACCCGGCATCGCGGTGGTTCTGCCGACAATTCAGGGGCAGGCGGTCCTGATGGATGTGGGGGCGAATCCGGGGGCGAAAGCCGAACACCTGCACCAGTATGCGGCGATGGGGGCGATTTATGCCCAGGCGATCCTGGGCGTGAGTGATCCGCGTGTCGGCCTGATGAATATTGGCAGCGAGGAAGGCAAGGGGATCGAACTGGTTCTGGAGACCCATGCACTCCTCATGAAGCAACCGTGTCCCGGCCGGTATATCGGCAACGTCGAAGGGCGGGGGCTGTACCTGGGCGAGGCGGATGTCGTCATCTGTGAGGGGTTCGTGGGCAATGTCGTGCTGAAGGTCAGCGAGGGTATGGCCAGCATGCTGATGAAGGTCACGGCGACCGAAGTCCTCAAGTCGCTCGACATCGAACGCCTGCAGGCCACCAAGGCCTTCCACACCCTCCATGCACGGTTCGAGTACAACGAAACCGGCGGGGCTCCGCTGCTGGGTGTGGACGGTATCTGCATGATCTGCCACGGCTCCAGCGACTCGCGGGCCATCCGCAACGCTCTCAAGACCACCCGCACGATCTACGAGCGGAAGGTCAACGAGAAGATTACCGAGATCGTCGGTAGTTGGGGGTAGTCTAGTCGTCAGTAAGTCAAGCCCAGGTGTTGCAACCCCTGGGCGTTCCACCTCTAGTCGATCAACTCATGCCGCGCACAGCCTTTCTCTTCCCCGGCCAAGGGGCTCAGCACCTCGGCATGGGCCAGCAGGTGGCCTCGCAATACCCAGAGGCGGCAGCGCTGTTCGCCCGCGCGAGCGAGATCCTGGGTTACGACCTGGCCCAGGTGTGTGCCGAGGGGCCCGCGGAACTCTTGAACTCAACGGAGATCAGCCAGCCCGCGATTTTCGTGACGAGTCTCGCCTGCCTGGAAAAGATCAAGGCCGAGACGCCCGA
>JAYTWO010000194.1:0-2483 GCA_043743415.1 Planctomycetota bacterium | reverse complement strand
CCCGCCCCCAACAATTCACCCGCGCCCTCCTCCCCGCCCGCCCGTACCGCAAGAAAATTCAGACTGAAGTGCGCAAGGAGTTGTGAAATGGACATCTAGGGTTGACGGGGAAACCCTTCCGGCAGCGCCGCACCGGTCGGGTCCAAAGCAAGCGAACCGGTGTCACCCCGCGCGACCGACCGTAGCACCTCAGCGAACCTCGCGGTCACGGGTCCGATGGCGTGCTGCTGTTCAATGAAGGAGCGTCCTTGGACTCCGAGTGGGGCTGGCAGTTCCGGTGAGTTCATCCACTGCGTCAGCACATCGGCTCCGCGCTGCCAGTCCTCATCCACAAAGACGCCCGCCTGCGATTGGTCGAGAAATGACTGCCCGACATCGGTGCTGACAATCGGAACCCGAGAGGCTGCGGCTTGGAGGAAGGCGTTCGGGAACCCTTCCAGCGACGAGGTGTTGATGTACGCCATCGCCTTGCGGAACAGGGCGGGCATCAACGGGAAGGGAACCTGCGTCACGATCCGCACGTTGCTCGGGGCCGACCGGCGGATCTCGGCATCCACCGCTGGGTCGCGCGGGTTGAGCAGCATCAGGAATGGCACCTCGGGACACAGCCGGGCCATCTCCAGCAGCACCTGCGGCCGCTTGTGAAGCTTCTCCGCTCGACCCATCCAGAGGACGAATCGGTCGAGTCCCGCATGCAGCTCGGGGGGCAACGCCTCGTCAGCCCGCGAGTCCCATTCCGCAAGATCAATCGGGTTCGGGACCAGCACTCCCTCGCGGCCGAATCGTCCCTGCAACATCTCCGATTGTTCGGGAGTTTGCGTGAGGATCGCGTCTGATTCCATTAACGAAAAGTAACACGTCGACCCGAGGTCGCCGTACGGGTTTCGCTCTCGCGAGTCCGAGGTGTACCCCGCATTGAGGTCATCGTCCGATCCCAGAAAGAGCACCGCCGGTCGGCCCGTCGCATGGGCTGAGGCAATCACCGTCGCTGCGGTCGCCTGATTTCCGAAGCAGCAGAATAGGTCGGCCTCGATCTGATTGAAGAATGGCATCGGGAGCCGGGGGTCCGTGGGTCGTGCCTCAAACCGCCGGGCCGAAGCGAGCAGCGGCACCTGCCACAGGAGAGACGGCGACCAGCGATGGACCTTGATCCACGGGAACCCCGCCTGCCGCGACGCAAAGCCCCCGACCGCTTCGCGCAGTCGATAGAACCGATCCCGCAGTCCGACGATCCGCACCCCCTCGACCACCGTGGGAGAGACCGGCCGTGTGGTCCGCACCGCCAGCGAAACATCGAGATCGGACTGCCTCGCCAACTGCCGAGCCAGCAGCCACGCCCGCGTCTCCGTCCCGCCCACCTGTCCGCCGACAGACGGATTCACAGCGGGGTAGGCATTGAAGGCCACGAGGCAGATGCGGAGCGGGCGAGTGGACATCGGAGAATCGTCAACTTGCCAAGGGCCATCGTCAAGTGCCACGGATCCCAGGGTGCGTCGTCATTGTCGGCGATTTCTCCGAAATCGCTGGTGTGGCTCTCGGCCATGAGTGATAGACGCGAATCGCTGTCGGCCGTGATACAAGAGCTGCCCTTGACTGCGTGCGTCGAACCAGCGCTGACAAAGAAATCGCCGACAATTCTGACGCACACACGGACACGAGCATGGAACAAGAGCCACCAGTCGGACTCGAACCGACGACCTATGCTTTACGAAAGCATTGCTCTACCAACTGAGCTACGGTGGCGACTCGAGAAAACACAAGGAATTGTGATTTCCTCAGAGTTTTGGCATTCTCCGTACAGCGTTCCGCACAACCGGACGCGTGGAGAATCCCGAATGCCTGCACCTGAGAAACCCAAGAAGCCATCCCCGACGATCCGCTGACACCGCACGCTTCGAAGTGGTGGTGCCAGAAGATCGACCAGTAGATGTTCGACTTCGGAACATGGAGCGACCCAGGAGGGGCACTGCGGGAGTATCTGGGAATTCGTGAGGAACTTCAAGCGGGGATTGATCCCCGAAAACAGCGGGTTGTAAACGGTACAACCGTGGGCGATCTGGCGAACCTGTGGCTCGATCAGCAGAACGCCAAAGTCAGGCAGGTGATCTGTCCCCATCGCCCTTCCGCATCACGGCGCTGAGTGAAAAGGGGTCAGGTGCGCCAGCGTAAGCTGGGGGAGGGTTGCGAATGAGCGAGTCGCACGAGAGAAGACCTAGCCAGTCACCTCGGCCTCGAGCGATGCGAGTTGTCGGGTAACCGCCAAGTCGGGGTGGCCCAGACATCGCTTTGGATGTTTGGGTGGCGCAGGAACAAAAGGGATTGAAAGGCGAACGTGTCCCCCGTAACTTCTTGTTGCTCTGCAACCCAGACACTCAAAGCAGTGTCTGGGCCACCCTGGGCTGATGAAAACTTGGTCTTGACGGCAGAAATGGTTCTTCCGGGAATTGTTACGCTAAGTCGTGCCTGCATAGGCGAGGCGGCGC
>JAYTWO010000193.1:0-5188 GCA_043743415.1 Planctomycetota bacterium | reverse complement strand
CGCCAGCTTGGCGGCGATCTTGGCGATCGGGAATCCGGTCGCCTTGGAGGCCAGCGCTGACGATCGCGACACGCGCGGGTTCATCTCGATGACGATCATTCGACCGGTCTTCGGATGGATCGCGAATTGGACGTTCGAGCCGCCCGTCTCAACGCCGATCTCCCGCATGACGGAGATCGTGGCATCCCGCATCCGCTGGTACTCTTTGTCGGTCAGCGTCTGAATCGGAGCGACGGTGATCGAGTCACCCGTGTGGACGCCCATCGGGTCGAAGTTCTCAATCGAGCAGACGATGACGACGTTGTCGGCCACGTCGCGCATCACTTCCATCTCGTATTCTTTCCACCCGAGGACCGATTCCTCGAGCAGAACCTCATTCACGGGGGAGAGCTCCAGCCCGTTCTTGACCTTCTCTTCGAACTCTTCCTTGTTGTACGCGACTCCGCCGCCGACTCCGCCGAGGGTGAAGCTGGCGCGGATGATGATCGGCAGGCCGATCTCCTTGAGGGCCTTGCGGGCCTCTTCCATCGTATGCACGGTGCGGGACCTGAGTACATCCAGGCCGATCTTGACCATGGCCTGCTTGAATTCTTCGCGGCCCTCCGCCTTGGCGATGACATCCGGCTTAGCCCCGATCATCTCGACGCCGAGCTGTTGCAGGATTCCGCGACGGTGCAGGTCCATCCCGATGTTGAGTCCCGTCTGTCCGCCGAGTGTCGGGAGGATCGCACAGGGGCGTTCCTTCTCCAGCACCTTGGCGACGTACTGCCATGTCAGCGGCTCGACATAGGTCCGGTCCGCTGTGGTCGGATCGGTCATGATCGTGGCCGGGTTGGAGTTGACGAGAACGACCTCGTACCCCTCCTCGCGCAGGGCCTTGCAGGCCTGCGTCCCGGAATAGTCGAACTCACACGCCTGGCCGATCACAATGGGACCGGAGCCGATGAGGAGAATCTTCTTGATGTCGTTACGACGAGGCACGGCAGATGGGGGGCTAGAGGCAGGTGGGAGTCCGTCATCACCCCAGTCCGCGCGAACCCTCAGCATCCATTTTCCGAAATCCCTCGCGAGACCTCAGAGCCGCCAGGGGCCGGGATGGTGCCAGATCGCACGTTCCATGAGCAATTACCGCGACTCCGCGCGGAGTTTCACCCCAAACTGCAGCTGTGACCTCGACGAGGGAGCCGTGGGGCAAAATCTGAGCCACTTTAAGAATGTCGAGGTCAGATGCCAAGCGAGTCGGGGCGGATTGGTGAATGCAGGTGCATTCCGTGCCGCAGAGGTAGGCTAAAGCCTGTACTCCAACATCTGGCCCCGCCCAGTTACACTCCGGGAATGGCCAGCCACTCGACATCCACTCCCTCCACGGACCCACTCCACCATGTCGCGACTCGGCTCGTTACTCGCCCTTCTGTGTCTCTGCTCGGCACTCTCCGCCGAGGAGATCACGCACTCCTTCTTCGTCGCGGGTCCGTCGTTCACGGGCATCATTGCCGAAGACAACACCGAACACTGGAACTCCGGGAAGGCCGGGGCGCGGGATGGGTATGTCCTCCCCAGTGGCAACATCCTCATCGCCTGGTCGGATGAGGTCAAAGAATTCACGCCCGACAAGCAGGTCATCTTCGCCTACAAACTCTCCAGCGAGAACCAGGAGATTGGGACGGCGGTGAGGCTCGACAGCGGTCGCACGCTGATTACCGAACTCGGTCCCAAGCCCCGGCTGATGGAGATCAATGCCGATGGCACGATCGCCGTCGAGTGCCCGCTGCAACCGGAGACCGACAACGCCCACATGCAGACCCGCATGGCCCGCAAGCTGGCCAATGGGAATTATCTCGTGCCGCATCTGTTGGCGTTCCAGGTCAAGGAGTACAAGCCGTCCGGCGAGGTGGTCCGGTCGATCAAGACCGACCTGCCGGAGTTGGGCGGACGAGCTGCGGAGAACTGGCCGTTCACGGCCATTCAACTGGCCAATGGGCGTGTGCTCGTGAACCTGACTCACGGCAACAAGACGGTCGAGTTCGATGAGACCGGCAAGGTCGTGTGGCAGATCAGCAACGCCGACTTCCCGGATGTGAAACCCTTCGCCGACCCCTGCGGCGGCCAGCGTCTCCCCAACGGCAATACCGTGATTTGCAGCTACGGATCGCAAGGCAGCATCAAGGTGTTCGAGGTCACGCCCGAGAAGAAGATCGTGTGGACCTACACCGGTCCTCATCGGGCACATGAAATTCAAGTTCTGACCACGAACGGGAAGCCGATCACGGAACTCTTGAAGTGAGTGCATCGAGACGAACGCCCAGTGGTTGCAACCACTGGGCGTTGAACGAGCACTCTCCAGCGTCAGAGTAATTATGGAACTCCGTGCATGCACGTCCTCCCGACCGAACTCCCGGACATCGTGATCGTCGAACCGAAAGTCTTCGGCGACTCGCGCGGGTTCTTCTTCGAAGCGTTCCGCGCCGACCGCTTCGCAGCAGCCGGGTTACCGACGATGTGGATGCAGGACAACCTCTCGCGTTCACAGAAGAATGTGATACGCGGGCTGCATTTTCAGATCGAGCAGCCACAAGCCAAGCTCGTCCGCTGCTTGCGTGGCGCGATCTATGATGTGGCGGTCGATGTTCGACGCAGCTCGCCGACCTTTGGAAAGTGGGTCGGGGTCGAACTCTCGGAAGAGAACCACCGAGCTGTTTACATCCCGGTCGGGTTCGCACACGGGTTCTGCGTTCTGTCCGATCTCGCCGATGTCGAATACAAATGCACCGACCTGTATGGCCCGCAGCATGAGCGGACGCTGCTCTGGAATGACCCGGCCGTGGGCGTCCGCTGGCCGCTGATCGGCGACCCGATCCTGTCCTCGAAGGATCTGCTGGGGAAGCCGCTCAATGAGTTGGAGTGCTACCCGTGAGTGGTACTCGGCGTGACCTCGCCACATGCTCGATGGCGAGCGGCGGACATCAGTCCGCCGTGCTGCTCAGCGTTCCAGGGCCGAATGAACTGAACAGCGTGTCGATCGCGTCGCGTCGCTCGGCACGGGGAGCGGAAGCCCTATGGCACTGACGTTAGCAACCCGAAGCGTCAGCGAGGGGGGAGCGAAAGCGACATTTCCCTGTGTTTCCCTCGCTGACGCGTCGGGTGACTGAGCTAAAGTCAGTGCCATTGGGATGACGCTCCCCCCGCTCGCTTGGTGTTCCGTACGATGGATGTCCTCCTCCGTCGTGCGAGATGAAATGGAACCGGGAAGACTTGGAGCCCAGCCACTTGTCGAATTCACCCACTCCGACGAACTCCCCGCGCCTCGCGCTGACATTGGGAGATGTGGCTGGTGTCGGCCCCGAGGTGGTCGTTCGCAGCCTCATCGAACTGCTGCCGCACCGGGACTGGCGCACTGTGATCGTTGGCTGTCCGGTCGTCGTCCGCCGGGCGCTGTCGCTGCTCTCGATCCCGTGGGAGGTCGTTTCCATTGAGCAGTGCGGTGACGACTGGAGCCGCGCGTGCCGACTGGTCGTCTGGAACCCGGCCAGTGTGGCTGTCGACGAAGTGCCGGTCGGAGTCGCCGATGCCCGCGCGGGTCGGGCGGCGTATGACTGGCTGGTCGCTTCGACGCGGGCCGCCTTGGTCGGGCAGATCGATGCCATCGTCACCGCCCCGCTCAGCAAGCTCGGCCTGCACCGGGCGGGGATCCACTTCCCCGGTCACACGGAGATCCTGGCTGCGGAGTGCGGCGTCCCCGAGGTGGCGATGATGCTCTACCTGCCCCCAGGTCAGCCACTCGCGCCGGGGCACTCGCTGTCGATCGCTCACGCCACGCTCCACACCTCGATCGCCAGCGTGCCGGGCCTACTCACCACGCAGCGAGTCCGCGACACGATCCAGCTCATTGCTGGCTTCCTCCAACGACTCGGCGAAACACCCCGCATTGGCGTGTGTGCCCTCAATCCCCATGCCGGTGAGGAGGGCTTGTTCGGTGACGAAGAGACGCGAGTCATCGCCCCCGCAGTCGCCGAAGCCCGCCACCTGGGCATCAATGCCATCGGCCCGCGCCCCGCCGATACGCTCATCAAATCCGCCGTCGAGGGAGCCTTCAACGGCGTCGTGGCCATGTACCACGACCAAGGCCACATCGCCCTCAAGCTGATCGGTTTCCACCGGGCCGTGAACGTGACCCTCGGCCTCCCGATCCTCCGCACCAGCCCCAGCCAAGGCACCGCCTACGACATCGCCTGGGCCGGAACCGCCGACCCGAGCGGGATGATCTCGGCCATCGAGACCGCCGTGCGATTAATGTAGCACGACGCTCCGCGTCGTGAATGACGACACGGAGCGTCGTACCACAATGCCTTCCGTTGGCCTTGCCGCATCTGTCCGGTAAGCTCACCTTGACGCATAGCGTTCCCAATAGACCTCCCGGAGGAAGACCGATGGCTCGCTCGATTCCCGCTCTTGTGCTTGGCGTTTGTCTCTCCACATGGCTCGTGGGCCACACAGCGATGGCCGGGGAGGTCACGCTGACCCAGTCCTCGAACTCCGTCTGCGTCCGCATCGACGGCGAGGTCTTCACCGTCCTGCACACCTCCCAGGAGTGGCCCAAGCCGTTCTTCAATCCCGTCACAGCTGCGGGCGGAATCGAGCAACTGGCGAAGGATGTGGCCGAGCCAAGCGGGGAGCCGGGGCTGCCGGGGAGCCGCGTGATGGTGTGTCGCGAGGACGCCGAGTTGCGGGTTCTGGACAAGCCGACCCAGGGACTGGTGAAGCTGGGCGAGGTCGTCGAAGTCCGCGAGGTGAAGCGGCCTTGGCTGTGGGTGCCAGAGAAGAACGGTTGGATCAATGAGGCCGATGTGGCCCCGCTGGGGAGCACGGTCACGCGGGTCATCCAGACCCATCCGCAGGCCGGATTGGCGAAGGATCATTCTCTCTACTACGACCACCCGCATCACAAGGGGGTGTGGTTCTCGGTCGACGAGGTCAACGAGATCAAGTTCTGGGCCGAGAAGGGAATCATCCGCAATGTCTCCGTGACCATCGATCAGGCCAAGGGCGAGTGGGCCGGGATGACGCTGGTGAACCATTGGCTCGACACCGATGAGTCGCCGCTGCTCAAGGAAACGACCCGCGTACGCATCCTCGCCGATCGGACGATGGCGTTTGACATTGAGATGGAGGCTGTCAAGAAGCCGGTCAC
>JAYTWO010000192.1:0-5707 GCA_043743415.1 Planctomycetota bacterium | reverse complement strand
GTCACCAGCGGGCTGGCCTGGTACTGAATCTTGCCGCTCTCCGCCAGCACCGGCGTCACCAGCAAGTCCTCGGGCCGCGTGTCCGCCGTACATTGATAGATATACAACTCCTGCTTCCTCGCATGAGCAGCTGCAATGGCCAGTGTCGTCTTCCCGATCCCCGGTGTGCCGATCAACCGCGGAGCCAGTGGCAAGTCCCTCTCATCGACCACCAGCCAGCAAGCCAGCAACTGCTTGAGCACCTCGCGCTGGCCGATCCAGTCGCCGCTGGAGGTGTCGGGACGGGAGAGGTGGAGTCGGACGCCATCAATGTCAACAGAGGGATTCATCGGCCAGCGGACTTTCGAGAACAGAACAGAAGTGACCAGACGCCACAGCTCCCACGGGAGGTCCGCCAATTATGGGAACTCCCGGCGCTGACGGCGAGTCCGCTCCCGGTGGAACACTGTTCCGTGTGTGCATCTTAAACGTCGGCACCTCGCCCCCGAAGGGGTCACGCCCCGTAGCCCAGGGTTGCCCGCGCAACGGGAACCCCTGGGCTAGCGATCGATTACGCGAGCTCCAACCCCAACGGGGTTGCGTCAGGCGTGCGACGCAACCCCGTTGGGGTTGTTGGGATGACCCGGTCCGTCAACCCAGGGTCTTCCGCTGCGCGGCCGACCCTGGGCGACAAGGCGAGACCCCGTGGGGGTCGATGTCTTGGCGAATTCTCGATCCACCGACATTTGAGAGTAGCTGTCCAATGTGCGTCGATTGGTGATGACGGGATGTCCCAGACATCCGGCGAACATCGACCCAGTAGACCGGTCGGTGAACTGGCATCCAGGAGGCACATTGCGGATCGACCGCCGCCTGCCCGATCGCCTCGGTGAGTGAAGACGGGCACGGCACCGACTTCAAGAGCCACAGCGAAGCGGAGTGTGTGAGAGAGGCGATCCAGGCTGCGATGGTATCCGTGGTGGTCTCCCAGATCTGAGGCGGGGAGGGGGTTTCCTGGTGGTGTGCGGCCTCGAACCACTCGCGCGAGCGGGCGAGCGGAACCCGCCCTTGTTCCCACACCTGCACGTAATCCTCCCTCCGGGACACACATGCGGGCGACCACAATGATTCCACCAACCGCGATGTCAGGTCCAACGCATCCAAAGCCAGCCAGTGTGCCCGCTCCTCGCCCAACTGCTGCTGCTGGTCCCACTGCCGCACCAGATCAGCTGCCCCACCACCACCCACGACGATCAACGGACGTGGCCCCCACTCCGGTCGCAACTGGTTGAGTCGATCGGACAGATCGGGGAGGTCGAGCAAGCTGCCGCCGAGCTTCACCACGGCGGTGGGTGCAGGAAGCGGAGGCATGGAGGGGCTCTGGTGGGGAATGTAGCACGACGCTCCGCGTCGTGAGTGACGACGCGGAGCGTCGTACAACTATGGACTGGACACAATGCAAACAGGCCCACGGAGAACCGTGAGCCTGCTGGACTGGTGCCGAGGAAGTGGATCCCCACGTTCTGGAGAACGTGGGGACGGCACTACTCGTCGGTGCCGAATATGAAGGTCTCCGAGAAGACTCCCTTCTCGTCCGGGATCGTGTAGCCACCCGAGATCGAGAAGAACTTCTCAATCTTTTCGAAGTCGGGCAGGATGCTGGGGTCGAACTGACCTTCGAAGGCGGCGTCGAGCTTGCCGCTCTTGAGCATGTCATAGCTTGGCTTGAGTTGCTTCGCCATGTCCGAGAAGGTGACCATCGAGTTCTTGGCAGGCATCAATTTCGCCAACTTCTGGTAGCTTTTTGACCCGGCCAGAGTCTCGTCTCCGCTGCTGCTGGGACGCAGGGCCGCTTCCAGCATGTCGGCGTGGGTCGAGATGAAGAAGTAGTCCTTGGCAATGGCAAATGCGGGAGACACGTCTGGGCTGGGTGCCTGCATGTCGTAAATCTTCGTCCCCTCGAATTCCCGCTCGGTGACGCTCGAACCGGCCTTCTCCAGAATGATGTTCAGCGTCTGCTGGAACTTGGTCGAGTCTTTCAGTTTGACCGCGAACAGAGCCTTCTGAGCCACCTGCTCTGCATCGGGATTGCTATCGCTCAGCATCACGATCTGGCCATCCAGATGATCGATCAGATCCTCCTTGAACTGGAACCCTGCTTGCTGGGCCAACTCGTCCAGCTTTTGTTCGGCGACGCCAGCGCCCGCCAAGGCATTGGCCATTTCCACGAGCGAGGAATAGGCTCCGAGGGCATCCCAGTTCATGGCCACAAACTGTGGTGTCGCAGCTCCGACCCAGGTCGGCGGAGTCAGATCGATCGCCGGAAATTCCAGAGCCCGCAGCACGCCAGTGGTTGGCTGTTCGACAAACATGAAGCTGCGGGAGTGGACATCATAGCCCCCCTCCACCAGGTCGAGGTTGCCGCCGAACGCCTTGAACTTGTCGAATCCGGTGATCGGCAGGTAGGACTTAAACATCACGGCCTGGAACGCGAGCCCTTCATTGGCATTGAGCCCCGCCGACACCAACCCCATGGGATCGATGTACCATTCGATCACGGAGTCATCGTCTTCACGCGTGGCGCACTTCTCGCGGATATAGCTGTAGACCTCTTCTTCGGCCAGCACGTCATCCGAATCTCCCTCCCAGCGGGACAGGACATCTTGCAGCACGGAGAGATCGGAGCCTCCCACAAACAGTCCGTCTTCCGCGAAGAAGCAGAACGTGTTCTTCTCTTCGCTGGATTCATCGGCACCCGGTTTTGGCATTTCGTAGATCGTGACTTCGACCTCTTCGATGGTCTCGGTTTTCTTCTTGGCCCCGTTCGCCGTCAGCGCCTCGTCGAGCTTGGCCAGCGCCTTGTCGAGAGTCTCCTGCTGCTCGCCGATTTCCATCAGTACCACACCGGCCAGATCGCGCCCGGCAGGCTGCAGCAGGGCAATCGTGATCTCACCCGTGGGGAGATTCAGCAGGTCGCTCAGCGGAAATCCGAGTTCCTTACCAGCTTCTTCAGAGGCCTTGTTAAAGCCTTCTTCGATCTTATCGCGAAGCTGGGCCATCGACTCGTCAGCATACATCTTCCCGAAGCTCGTCTTCGGCAGACGCTCCTTCAGGTCGGTCATGTCGGAGATGCGGACATGCACCAGCACCCCCGGTGGCAGCAGCCGGTCAGACGACACGTCCTCTTCGTCCGCTGCATACACAACGGGAGAAGCCAGAGCGGCGAACAGCGTCACGCCGCACAGCAGAAATCGGTGAACCTTCGACAGCAACATCCTCAAGTCCCTTTCGAACGGATGAGAGCAACGTGATTGGGATAATGATCCCGACCTCCGCAAGGAATCACGTCGCCACGGTTTGAGCCGATCATAGCCGGATCTTCGACAATCTGGAATTGTATGCACTTGAGAGGTGTCGCGACGGAACGTTCAGCGAGGGACTTCGATCATCCCAGCCCCACGGCTCCCCTCTGACGCTTTCCACTACCCTCTCGGCGGCAGCACCTTCCCCACTTTGTGTTTCGCCAACACGACATACCCCGGCAGGCCGTTGACTTCGGGCACCTTGGTCTGACCCACGATCAACGGGGCGGCGTATTCGAGGAACTTTTCGGTGACCCCGAAGCCATCGGCAGCAATCCACTCCCTGGGCAGGAAGTGTTCCACGTTGGCGATGTCCTCCAGCGGTTGCAGGCCGGTCGTCCATTGGTACGGCTGGCTGCTGGTCCGCACGATCTTGACCATCTGGCCGCTGATCCCGCTGACGGCCGCCTGCGTCGCGGCCACTCCGCAGGCGTGCGACTCCTCCGCATCGATGGCGCTCCCATAGTGCGCCGCAGCTCGCTGGGCGTACCCGAGTAATACCGTGCGGGTCTTGAGGCTCAGATCCTTCTCGATGATCTCCTTCAGCTTCACGCTCGCCCCAGCCAGCGCCGCGTGGCCGAAATCATCGAGCTTGCTGTAGTCGGCACCGACCTCGCGGCCATCGGGGTACTTGATCCCCTCGCCGCACACGACGATGCAAAACTTGTTCTTGTCCACGACCGACTTCACCTTCGCGATGAACTTCTCGCGCTCGAACGGGACTTCCGGCAACAGAATGATCTGCGGCGGGTTGTCCGGGTTGCCGCGCTGGGCCAGTGCGGCACCGGCGGCGATCCAACCGGCGGAGCGGCCCATGACCTCAATGATGCAGCAGGAGCCGTCATCGGTGGCCATCGACCCGACATCCAGGCCGACCTCCATCACCGTCGCACAGACGTACTTGATGACGCTGCCGTAGCCCGGCGTGTGGTCAGTGTGCGGCAGGTCGTTGTCAATCGTCTTGGGCACGCCGATGACCCGCATGTCCCACTGCCGCTTGACCGCTTCCAGGTGGATCTTGTGCGAGGTGTCCTGCGAATCATTCCCCCCCGCGTAGAAGAAGTAGCGGATGTTGTGGGCCTTGAAGACCTCGAACAACCGGTCCATGTCCTTGCTCCCCTTGTCCTCCTTCCGCTGAAACCGCAGCTTGTACCGGCAGGTTCCCAGTCCGGCGGCGGGGGTGTGCTTCAGCCCCTCGATCGTGGCCGGGTCTTCCTGGCGGAAGTCGAACAACTCTTCATTCAGCATCCCCAGAATGCCGTTCTGGCCCCCGAAGATGCCCTGGATGCAACTGTGCTTGAAGGCTTCCTGCACCACGCCGCAGACGCTGGCGTTGATGACGGCGGTGGGTCCGCCAGACTGGCCGACGAGGAGATTTCCGGTGAGCTGGGACATGGTTCATTGAGTCTGAGGAGAGGCATGAAGTACGGACCGGGCGGCGGGTCTGCAACGGGGAGGTAGTTTAGAGGCTCGTCCGGTGGACAACCATCGACCGGGTCTGATGCCAATTCAAGCGGTCCGAGTTACCATGCCCGATCATCAATTCCCCGGAGACACCGCATGAACCGCATCGTCGCCCGTCCGAATCAGCTCGACCTCGATTCCCCCGGTCGTCGGGACTACTGGCTCGCACTCGAACACGACAGCATCTGGGGCGACCACCTGATCCCGCTGACCGTGTGGGTGGGACCAGAGGCCAAGCCGAACGAGGGGCTGGTGTCGTTTGGCTCCAACCACGGGAACGAGTACGAAGGGCCGGTGGTCCTCAAGAAGCTGATCCATGAGATCCAGTTGGAGGACGTGCGGGGACGGATCATCTTCATCCCGGTCCTGAACCCCTCGGCGTTCCGGGCAGGCACCCGCGAGAGCAGCCCGGATGACCGCGTGAACCTCAACCGGGCGTTCGTCGACGGGGCGGGAGTGACGCCGTCGCTGTCGGGGATCACGCACCGCATTGCGGCGTTCGTGCGGCACTCCATCTGGCCGCGGGTGCATGTGGTGATCGACCTGCACTCGGGTGGCAATGTGGCTCGGTTCTCGATCTGTGCCAACTACCATCCCGTCGACGACCCGGTCCTGGCCGCCAAGATCGAGCAGACCGCTCGCTGGTTCGGCACGCCCTCGCTGATGGTCTACCAGAACCAAACGCCGGGGCTGCTGCCCAGTGAGGCCGAACGCCTGGGCAAGATCACCGTCGGCACCGAACTCGGCTGGGGCTGTGCCGTGAACGCTGAGGGAGTCCGCTACGGCCGCCAGGGCGTTCTCGCTGCCGCCATCCACAACGGCCAGCTCAAAGGGACGATCGAGCCGATCGCCTACCACGCCGCCGGGACGCAGAGGAAGCTGGAGATGGTCGACCGCGACTG
>JAYTWO010000191.1:0-3895 GCA_043743415.1 Planctomycetota bacterium | reverse complement strand
TTGGCACAAGAGGTTCGCTCGCGATACGATCAGCCCTGTACAAACCTCTTTCGGCTGTGCCGCCCCGGTAGCCCAAAGCGGCAACCGGGGCCACCCCGCGTCAGCACTTTGATCGCCCCCGGAGGCTAGAATCGGTTGGCAAATCATCGCCAACTTAGGCAGAGGTCCTCTTGATATCTCGATGGATGCGACCTAGACTTTTAGGTCAGAGAGGGATTGATGCGAAGTGTGGTTCTCATTCTGGTGACACTACAACTGCTTCTGAATGGAGTGGCTGGGTTGCATGTTCACGCAGATGCAAATCACAACGTACCCGCTGGCCATGTGAATCGTCCGCACGTCCACATTTCAGGGCATTCTCACCGCTCAGGCCATACTCATTCAAAGCATCGACACTCGCATCGTGTTGTTGATGAGAATCAGAAGTCCACTCCCGTCGCCCCATCCCACAATGAGTCAGAGCACGATCGGGATGCGGTCTACGTCAGCTGCGATTTCACCACGGTGTCGTCGCCTCGTGTCACCGTACCAGATCCCCACGCCACGTTTGAGACTTTGCTGGCGTCCGACGCTGTCAAACCGCTGGTGAGTGTCTGTCTGACACGAAACCGTAACGATGGTTCGTCCGCACCGGGTTCCGATGCCCGCTTCCGGCTGTTGCCGCATCAATTGCGTATCTAGATTTCCGTATTTTGGTAGCTCCCGCTGCACCGGCGTCTGTTGAGATCTTTCTCGGCAGAGTGCGTTCTCAATCTCATGCAGCCGCATGATGCCGTCTTTTCACGGCGGGCTTTCTCATCCCAGCGATTCAGGTGTCCCATGACCCAGCCGCGTAGTTGCATATTGCGATGGTTTGTTCTAATAGCGTTCGCCGCCGCTCTCGTGGCTGTCTCGGTTCGGTATCGAGAACAATGGCTGGCACTGTTGCGACCAGCGGACGCGATCGCAGCCACCAAGCCGCAGGGTGAATCTCCGGAGGAGAAACCCGCTGCCAACGACAAGATCGTGGTGAGCGAGCAAGCACAATTGAACTTAGGACTGGTGGCCAAACCGCTCAAGCCACAAGTCTACTGGAAGGTCATTCAGGTGCCGGGGATGGTCGTCGATCGTCCCGGCCAGAGCGATCGAGGTGTGGTAGCGACCGCCACCGGAGTCATCTCAAACGTGTTTCACTTTCCCGGCGACACCGTCCAGCCGGGCGATCCGTTGTTCACGCTCAAGCTCCTGAGCGAATCACTGCATTTGACGCAGTCCGAACTGTTCAAGGCGACGCAAGACATCATTTTGGCTCAAACGCAACGGAAACGGCTGGCGTCGATTCCCGGTGCCATCCCCGAGGCCCGCGTCATCGAAGTCGACAACCAGATCACGCGTCTGGAGATCGCGGTCAAAGCCTATCGCCAGGAGTTGCAGAACCGAGGCTTCAGTCCGGAACTCATCGACGGAATCGCGAATGGCAAGTTTGTGAACGAGCTGACGGTGCCCGTCCCACCAATGCAGTCGGATGACCAGAAAGCTCCCGAGACTTCGGTATCCCTCGCACCCGCGTTCAATTCACCCCCGACCTATGAAGTGCAAGAGTTAAGTGTCGAGTTGGGGCAACAAGTTCAAGCCGGTCAAACGCTCTGCCTTGTGGCCAATCATCAGAAGCTGGCGATTGAGGGCCGTGCCTTTCGCGATGAGACGCCGTTACTGGAGAGAAGCGTCCAGGAAGGGTGGCCGGTCGAGGTTGATTTTCAAGAGGAAACCCAAGATTGGGGAGCCATCCCGCAGAGCTTCCGCATTCGACACATGGCCAACACCATTCATCCTGTCAATCGGACGCTTGCCTTCCGCATGCCTGTCGAAAATCAATCGCGGGTCATCGACGACGAAGGCCGGACGCAAACCCTGTGGAGGTTTCGCCCCGGCCAAAAAGTGAAGATTCTCGTGCGTGTCGAAAAGCTCGACCCCGTGTTTGTGCTACCGGCGGATGCCGTGGCCAGCGATGGCCCCGAGGCATTCGTGTTCACGCAAAACGTCAATACCTTTCAACGCAAGTCCGTTCGCATTCTCTTGCATGACCGTCAAAAAGTGGTCTTGGCGAACGACGGGACATTGCTCCCCGGAACCTACGTTGTGCAATCGGCTGCCGAACAACTCAACCGCATGGTGAAGTCCGGCGATAGCAGTGGCGTTCCCAAGGGGTTTCACATCCACGCGGATGGCAGCCTGCACAAGAACGAACAGGAAGGGAAGTAAGGCCTCATCATGCTTAACGCTGTCATCCGGATCGCGCTCACTCATCGTACGCTCGTGCTTGCAGGCTGCCTGTTCGTCCTGATCTATGGGGGGTATCTGTCGACCACTTTGCCGATCGACGTATTCCCGGACCTCGACCGACCGCGAGTCGTCATTCTGACCGAGTGTCCCGGTTTGTCCCCCGAAGAGATCGAAACCCAGATCACCTATCCCATCGAAACGGCGTTGCTCGGTGCGGCTGGCGTGGAAGCCGTCCGCAGTCAGTCCAGCCAGGGAATGAATGTGATCTATGTCGAGTTCAGCTGGACGACCGAGATTCGGTACGCCCGGCAGGTGGTCGCCGAACGGTTGGCGGTGGTCACTGTGCCTCCGGGCGTGCGGCCACAGATGACCCCGCCCGCTTCGATTATGGGGCAAATCCTCCATGTGGGTATTCGTCGTCGTACCGGTCCTCAAGGCGGCGATCTGGCCCTCATCGACCACACCAGTTGGCTCGCCGAACGTACTGGGGCTGGTGATGACCGCGTACTCACGGTTTGGCACCCGCGTGAGCGGAATGAGTTGGCGTCCTGGGAGCGAGTGAGCGTCGAGGGGGTGACCTGGGATGCCGATGACCAGAAGCACTCCGCATCATTCGCCATCGGTGGGAGAAAGTACGACGTGTCTTTCGACACGCCGTTGGAAGCGCGCATGGATTTGCGGACCACGGCCAATTGGGTCATCCGGCCTCGGCTGTTGAAACTGCCGGGGATCGCCGAAGTGATCCTTCTGGGGGGCGATGTCAAACAGTATCAAGTCCTGGTCGACCCCGACAAACTCCAGGAATACAACGTCGCACTGCAAGAAGTCGAAACAGCGATCAAGTCGAACAATCTGAATGCCAGCGGGGGATTCTTGGAAGAAGGGCAATCAGAGCGTCCCGTCCGAGTGATTGGAAGGTTGGGGCCAAATCCTGCCAAAGTGATCAGCGATCTGGAGCAGGTCGTCGTGAAGGTGAACGCAGACCGTTCCGTGTTGCTGGGAAGTGTCGCGGAGATCGTAGAGGGCCCCGCTCCCAAGCGGGGCGATGGCAGCATTGATGGGCATCCTGGGGTGGTCATCACGATTGTCAAACAGCCGCATGCTGACACTCGGATGCTGACCGAAGAAGTGAAAACGGCGATGCGGGACGCTGAGGCGGCACTACCCGCTGATGTGGTTGTCGAAACCAATCTGTTTCAGCTCAAGAGCTTTATTGACCGGGGCATCTACTATGTCGAGGAAGCTCTCGTCATTGGGGCCGTGCTGGTCGTGATTGTGCTGTTTCTGTTTTTGCTGAATCTCCGCACGACGTTCATCACCTTGACCGCGATCCCGTTATCACTGGTGATTACCACACTGGTCTTTCGAATCATCAGCAAGCTGACGGGCCAAGAACTGTCGATCAACGTCATGACCTTGGGCGGTATTGCCGTCGCGATGGGAGAGTTAGTCGACGATGCCATCGTCGATGTGGAGAACATCTTCCGGCGACTCGGAGAGAACGCCGTGGCTGCGGTCCCGAAACCCGCCCTGCTGGTCGTGTTCGAAGCGAGCAAAGAGATTCGGTCGGCCATTGTGTTTGGAACGGCGGTCGTCATCCTCGCGTTTATGCCTCTGTTCGCCTTGTCAGGCG
>JAYTWO010000190.1:0-3015 GCA_043743415.1 Planctomycetota bacterium | reverse complement strand
GGCGACATGGGCTTCCCCTCCAAGGACGGCTTCTGGGTCAGCTTGGACGGGATCGTCGAGTTCCGCGTCAACCCGGAAAAGGCAGCTGAGGTCTACGTCCTGTTCAACCAGATCGACAATGGGGATGCCGTCGACGAGGAGATCGTCCGCACGGTCATCATGCCCAACGCCCGCAGCTTCTGTCGTTTGCAGGGGTCCAACTCCTCGGGCCGCGACTTCATCCAAGGGGTCACCCGCACCCAATTCCAGGCCTCGTTTGAAAACTCGATGAAGGCAGCCTGTGAGCCACTGGGCATCGAGGTCATTCAATCACTCATCACGAAGATTCGGCCACCGCAGCAGATCGCCACGCCCGTTCGCGAGCGGGAGATCGCCAAGCAGCAGGAACTCCAGTACCAACAGCAGATCCTGCAGCAGGAGTCGGAGCAGAAGCTGGCGATCGAACAGGCGACGGTCACTCAGAAGCAGGCACTCGTGGCCGCTGAACAGGATGTCATCAAGGTCACGACCAAGGCTAAGCAAGAGCAGCAAGTCGCCCTCACCAAGGCCAAAGAGCAGCTCGCGGTCGCCCAGTTGAAACTCGATGCCTCGATCGACGAGGCCGCTGCGTTGGAGGCCAAGGGAAAGGCCGCTGCCGACGTGATCCGGTTTGAGAACGAAGCCGAGTCGGCAGGCTGGAAGAAGGCCGTCGAGTCGTTCAGCGGCGATGGCCAGGCGTACGCTCAGTTCGTGCTGTACCAAAAGCTCGCGTCATCGTACCGGCGGATCATGGTCAACACGGCAGACAGCCCGATCATGAAGATCTTCGAAGACTTCGCGGACGCGAGTTCCCAGGACGCGAAGCCGCCGACCCCGCTGCCGATGACCACGGCGACGCCCTAACGTAGGACGGCCTTTCCAGGCCGTCCTTACCGCGAGCGACATCCGTCTGGCTCGCTGTGGACACAGACCGACCGACAGACACACACACACAGACACACTGCGTAGGACGGGCTGGAAAGCCCGTCCTACGGAATCGAATCCACCATCCTCCCCTCGGGAGTTCCCCATGAGTACTGACAACCCCTCCCCTCGTGCCACGCGCGGCTTGATCGCCTTCGGGCTGTCGACGCTGTTTCTGCTCTTCATCGGTTTGGAACTGTTCCACTGGACGTTCAACCGGGTCTATGTGCCGCAAGGTTCCAGCCTGGTGGTGCGTTACAAGGGGCCGCCGCTGCCGTACTTTCCGGGGTACAGACCGGTGGCCGAAGCCGGACAGTTCGCCAAGGTCGACGCCCATGGCAACCCACTGGAGATTGGCATCCTCAAGGAGATGCGCGGACCCGGTCGCCACTTCTTCTGGATCGGCTGGTGGGAAACCCGGGTCGAGCGAGACACCACGATCCAGCCGGGTGAACTGGCTGTGATCACCAGCCGCATGGGGAAAGACCTCAAAGATGGACAGTTCCTCGTCGATGGCGAGATCGACGAGACCCTGGAAAAAGGCACGCTGCGCAAGGTCTTCGGACCCGGCACGTACCGCATCAACACTTATGCCTATAGCGTGGATAAAATCAAGGAAGTGACCGTCACTTCGGGTGTGCAAATCAAGCACGCCGGGTGGGTGAGTATCCCCACGGGGTATGTGGGGGTCGTCACGAATCTCACCGACAACAAGCTCACCCAAGCCACAGCGGGTATTCAGGACAACGTCCTGCAACCGGGCCTGTATCCCGTGAACCCCCGCGAACAGCAGATCGACATCATCGGGGTCGGGTACTCCGAGAAGTCGGTCAAGTCGAACCTCGTCAGCCGCGACGGCGTGCCGGTTCTCGATGACAGCGGCGAACCCACCGTGATGGACGATGACGCCGGGATCACGTTCCCCTCCAGCGACGGCTTCAAGATTCACATGGACTTCACCGCCGTGTGGGGCATCATGCCTGATCAGGCCCCCGACGTGATCCGCAAGTTTGGCAACCTGGATGCCGTCGAAGCCAAAGTTGTCGTCCCGCAGATCGAGAGCTTGTGCCGCAACAAGGGGTCGTCACTCGGTGCTGTTGACCTCCTCGTCGGAGAAACTCGCCGCAAGTTTCAGGACGACGTGTCCGACACGTTCCACAAGATCCTGAAAGAAAAAGAACTGACCCTCTTGCACGGATTCGTCCGCAACATCCACATCCCGCAAGAGGTCCGCGCGCCCATTCAGTTGAGCTTCCTGGCCGATGAACTCACGCTCACCCTCGATCAAAAACAACTGACGGCCCACACCGAAGGTCAGCTCCGTGAAGCCGAGAAGAAGGTGGAACTCGAAGAGGAACGCATCAAGGCCGAGACGATGAAGCTCGTCGCCGAGGCCGTTGCCGAAGGGGCCAAGGAAGCCGAAGAGACCAAGGCCGGAACCGCCAAGCAAGTCGCCACGATCGCCCGCGAGACCGCTGAACTCGACGCCCAAGCCACTGTGACCCTCGGCAAGGCCACCGCCAGCGTCAAGCAACAGAGTGCCGAAGCCAAGTCCGAACTGTTCAAACTGGCCGTCGACGCCTTCGGCTCGGGCAAAGCGTATAACCAGTGGGTTTTCGCCACCGGCCTGCCCGATGACATCCAACTCGACCTGTTCTACGCCGGGGAAGGGACGCTGTGGACCGACCTCAAGGGGTTTACAGATGTAATGCTGGGCAACGAATCGCTTCAGAAACGCGGCCCAGCGCCCAGCAAGAAGTAGCCACGGCTCGATGTAGAAACCCTCGGTCCCAAGCTCCGCTCGGGACCGCATTTCCTCGAAGCTCCGCTTCGCCCGCGTGCCAAACCGCAGCGAGCGGGCGGACGTAACGGCCTGTTGCTTTAATCGCCAAACTTTTTACCATTCCGCCAGTTGTTGGACCATGGGGAGGGAGCGGTGATGGAGTATTGGTCGGGGGCTCCGGAGTCGCGGTCGCAGATGGTGTTGTTTGCGACGAAGCTGGACGAGGTGATTGCGGCGGACCATCCGGTGCGGTTGTTCGATGGGATCTTGGCGCGGCTGGATTGGTCGGC
>JAYTWO010000189.1:0-2646 GCA_043743415.1 Planctomycetota bacterium | reverse complement strand
CACCCCCCCGGCCCCCTCACGCGCCGGGGTTGGGGGAAAACTACAAACGATCAACAACCCCACCAGAAAAACAACAGGCCGTCACGTCTGCCGCTCGCTCGCGAATAACATGAATGAACCGCATCAATTCCGAACCACGCACTGGACCCAGGTCGTCGCCGCACGCGGTAATTCCCCCGAGGCGCGGCTGGCGCTGCGGGAACTGTGCGAGACCTACTACGAACCGGTCGCGATGTTCATTCGGCGATCATCCGGTGACTTCCCCCCCGGCCCCGACGAGGCCCGCGACCTCACCCACGCGTTCTTCGCCAAGCTCCTCGAAGGTCACAGCCTCGATCACACCGACCGCACGCAAGGCCGATTTCGCAGCTACCTGCTCGGAGCGGTGAAGCACTTTCTGGCGGATCAGCGCGATCGCGAACGGGCCGCCAAGCGAGGGGGAGGACTATCCCCGCAACCGCAGGCAAACGTGGACTCCCATCATCAGCATTCACCAGATCGCCACGAACCGGTCGATCCGCAAGGGTTTCCTCCCGATGCGTACTTCGACCGGCAATGGGGTCTGGTGATTGTGCAGCAGGCGATGACGGAGCTGCGTGCGGAAGCCATTGAGGCCGGCGACCTCGCCCGCTTCGAGGGACTGCAACCGTGGCTCGTCACCCCCTCCGGCCACGAGACCGCCCTCCAAGCGGCCCGCTCTTTGAACCTCACCGAGGGAGCCTTCAAAGTCGCCGTCCACCGCCTCAGAAAACGCTATCGTCAACTCGTCCTGGAACAAATCGCCGCCACCGTTGGAGATCCCTCCGAAGCCGCTGAGGAGCTGAAGTATCTGGTGACCGTGCTGGCGACGAATTAACAGACCGAGTGCCAGGCGTTGAGTGGCATTTGGCAGGGTTTAAGACGAGGCCCGGTTCCCCCCGGCTCTCGGCCTCTCAGATTTCCCGACCTCCGGTTGGACAAGGGGACCCCGCACCCAACACAAAATCGGGCCGCCGCGACCGAGAACTCTCGAAACCTCTCGGACTGGTGAACAGGCTGGTGAGCAGCCAATCCTCTCCGGTGAACAGCTCGCTCTCAGGGTTCAGGTTGATTCCCCATCCGGGTACACTTACCACGGAGACCCCGTGATGTCACTCGTGGAAGATGCCTACCAAGCCGCTGTCGATGCGATGACGCCCGCTCAAAAGATCGAGCGGATGCTCCAGCTGAACCAATGGGCCTACTGGAACGTCCAGCGCTGCGTAATCGCCGAACTCGGCCCGCTCCCCGCCGAAGAACTCAAGTGGCAAGTCGCCCTGCGTTACTACGGCCAGAACCCCGAATGCCGCCAACTCATCGAGGAGCAACTCGCCCGTGTTCGATCTCGTTGAGTTCCGTGATTGCCTGGAACGTGCGGTGTCGCTGCTGCGATCGTGCGAGATTCGCTTTCTGATCACGGGCGGAGCCGCCGCGATTGCCTACGGAGATCCACGTACAACCCAGGACATCGATCTCGTGATTGAGGGGATCGCGATTCAAGAGCGGCTGGAACAGTTCGTGACACAACTTCGGCAAGAGAGATTTCTGTACAACGAGCAGACCGTCCGGACAGCTGTCGCCTCCGGACGACAGTTTCAACTCTTGGACACTGGCTCGTCTTTAAAGCTCGACCTTTACCCGCGCGAACTCGTCCCCGGTGCCTTGGACCGGGCAGTACAAGTCGAGATCATGCCGGGACTCACGCTCCCCGTAGCCAGCCGACCCGATCTGGCGCTTTCGAAACTGATCTGGATCAGCAAGGGGAGCCACAAGAGCCGCCGCGATCTGCGGCAGATCATGCTGCGGGTTAATGAAGCAGACATCACACCGATTCGCATGCTAGCGGATCAAATGGGGCTGCAGACGTTGCTCGATGATGTTCTGCGGGAATCCGATGAGATCGAGATGTGAACAGGCTGGTGAACAGCCAATCCGCTCCGGTGAACACTGAACCAGCGTATCCCTCTGAGTACAGCTTGATCGTCCCATCCGGTAGACTTCCCTCGGAGAAAGGACGGCTCGATGCTTATGGCTCAACCTGTGACGAACCCCCGTCAGCGAATCATTGACCACGGAGAGGTGTTTACCCCGCCGGGCCTCGTCAACGACATGCTCGATCTTGTCGCTCATGAATGTGAGCGGGTCGACTCGCGTTTCCTGGAGCCAGCGTGCGGGAACGGCAATTTTCTCGCCGAAGTGCTGCGGCGAAAGCTGCTGACCGTCGACAAGAAACATGCCCGCAACAGTGAGAAATGGACCCGCGACGCGACGCTGGCGGTGTCCAGCCTCTATGGCATCGATCTGCTGGCCGACAATATCGCCGCCTGCGGTGTCCGGTTGCTGGCGGTGGTGCGTGACGCCCACTCAGCCCGCTTCAAGACGCCATTGCCTGAAGCCGGTGCGCTCGCTGTGGCCTTTATCCTCACGAAGAACATCGTGCAGGGGGACGCTCTGACACTCCTCACGGCCTCCGGATTGCCGATCGTCTTTCCCGAGTGGTCGCCGGTGAACGGATCGATGCTGAAACGACGCGACTTCAAGTTTGACCACCTGCTGCAAGCGGCGCATTACACCAGCACCACTCACAAGACGCACAAGACGCTGTTCAGCGATCTGGGGGAGGAGGTG
>JAYTWO010000188.1:0-9144 GCA_043743415.1 Planctomycetota bacterium | reverse complement strand
CCCGAACACAATCGCCGAGAAGATCGCCAAGTCGGTCCGGAACTCTTCCGGCTGCTTGTTGACGCCTGCTTCGCCGAGATGGTCGTGATGAGCCGCGTCATGCCCGGCATCGCCAGCAGCATGATCCGCAATCGGTGCCACGGCACCAGCCGCTGGCGGATGAGCCTCGTCCGCAGCGAACAGCACTGGCATGACGGCCACGCTGAACACCACGCCCAAGCTGAATCGAACGAGTATCGTGAGCGAATTCACAGGTTCACCCGATCAAGAGGGAGGACGAGACGGAACACTCGACAGACCGAGCCAGCACTACAGAGCTGGCCAGGGGTTCTGGGTCATGCAGACATAGATCGCAAAGAAGGTGAAACCTTCGATGAGGGCGGCGGCGATGATCATCGCCAACTGGATCTGGCCAGCGATTTCAGGCTGGCGAGCCATGCTCTCGAAGGCGGAGGATGCAAGCTTCCCGATCCCGTAAGCGGCTCCGATCGCGACGAGGCCAGCGCCAAAGGCACCGCTGAAGCTGATGGCCGAGCCATCAGCAGCCATCGCTGGTGCCGTACACATGAAGACAACCGCCAGCAGGGTCACTGCAAATCGAATCCAACTTTTCACTTGACGCTCTCCCAACAGAAACAGTGGTTTGTGGACCGGGGCTGCCATTCGACTTCGAGGAGGCGGGCCAAGGACCGGATTTTGCAAACAGGGTTAGTGAGCCAGCCCCGGCTCGTGATCATGCTCATGACCGTGGTCATCATGAGCGTGATCTCCGTGTGAATGAATCACCGAGGCCAACCACACCGCCGACAGAAACGTGAACACATAGGCTTGCAGGAAGCAAACCGCCAGCTCCAGAACACTCATCGCCGCCCCGCCCAGCGAGACCACGATCGCCACCGTGCCCCACATTTTGAAGGACAGTGTGGCTGCACTGGCAATCATGCCGAGAATGGCCGTGAGAACCAAGTGGCCAGCGACAATGTTGGCCAGCAGACGCACGCCCAGCACACCGTGCTTGATGAACAGCCCCACCACTTCCACAGCGAAGATGATCGCACAGATGATGATCTTGAGCGGCAACATCCACAGCGGCAGATCGAGCTTGGGGATCATGTTCGTCCAAAAGCCGATCACACCCAGGCTCTTCGACCCGGCGTAAATCGCATGAATCAACATGAACCCCGCCAGCACCAGCGTGAGCGAGAACGCTCCGGTGGCCGCCCCGATCCAC
This sequence comes from Planctomycetota bacterium, assembly GCA_043743415.1. Classification (GTDB taxonomy): domain Bacteria; phylum Planctomycetota; class Planctomycetia; order Planctomycetales; family Planctomycetaceae; genus TH-plancto1. The sequence continues at coordinate 7,913 of JAYTWO010000188.1, read as the reverse complement.
GGCAGCATACCGATCAGATTCAGGGTCAGCACGAAGAAGAAGACCGTCCCCAGGAGTGGCACGAATTTGTCGCCGTCGGGACCAATCGCCGTGCGGGCAATGCCATCGCGCACGAACACCACCAGGGCCTCGAAGGCGTTCCAGCCCTTCCCCTCGGGGGCTTTATCCGAGCGAATCAGTTGGGAGAACTTCTTAAACGCCCAGAACAGGAAGATCGCGACCACCAACTCGATGATCATGACCTTCGAGACACAGAAGCCGCTTTCGGCAGTGTAGAAGTTTTTCAGTGTTCCAAACGGCTGGGGGATCAGAATCTTCCCGGCCAGAGCGTGGTTGAACTCATCGAGATCGGCGTGCGGGTGTGCCTTGGTCAAAAAGGCAGGTACATCCTGAGTCGACGTGTAGTGCGGTCTCCAGAGGATCTTCGGAACTTCGAAGAAGTAGCTGTCCTTGATGTGCAGAATTGGGTCAGCCATGCAGTTTCCGCGAAGAGCGGCCTTTCCCCAAAAATGATCCAGGAGACGAGTTGCTCACAATATCGACCACGAGAATGGTTTCAACCGTGAGTGACACTAAAAACAGAGGGACATGAATTTCGATCAGGTTGTCGATGGGCCAGTCCAAGTGAGTCTGATGCCAGAGAAGGCCCAGGGCCAGCGGCCCCAGCGTCCGAAACAGGATCGAACTCATCAAGCCAGCGAAGGCGTGCTGGCCTCCCGCCGTCACTCCGACCACGAGCAAGGCCATCCCCGCTGAACATCCACACGCCAGCATCGAGAAGATGGCCAGGTCGGCACCCGCCGGTCCGTGTCTCTTCCCGTTCCAGACCCAAGCCACCAAGCCCGCCAGCCCCATCACCCCCGCCAGCAGAACCAAGCGGGAGAAGAGAAAGCCAACAGACACTCGCTGGCCAGTGGATTGCCCCTCGGGAGACGACGCCTTCGGTAAGTTGGGCTGCGACTCACTGCTTGGGGGAATCGGGTCCAGATTGTCGGGGGCCGCCTCCATCACGCTTCACCAGCAGAATGAGGGCGGTAAATCCCGAAGCGAACCCGAATGCAAACCCAATTAACGCCCAGAAGCTGGTTCCGAACCGTTGATCGAGCCAGTCCCCACCAATCCCGGGCAGGACCATCACCACGCAGATCGCCAGAACCCGAGACACCCAATCGAGCGCCAGCGACTGCTGACGTTGGTGATCGCGACGGTCGGATTCGTGGCTCATTCGCGACCTCACTCGACCCAAAACCTCAGCCTCGAACAGTCGGTCCAAGGCGAGTTTAGCAGTGGCGGGTGGAGTTGCGAGTCTGGAGAGTATCGAGCGAGGACAATCGCCGTCAAAACAGGGCGACCAATTCCCGAGTACATTCCCAGCGGTGGGCGGGGGCTTCCCAAGAGTGGGACTGGTGGAGAAACTGTCATGGGGAACCGTGACGCTGCCTCGCCGGAGTAGAACGGTATTTATTCCGTTCTCGGGCCGAAGGAACGGAATGAATTCCGTTCTACGTCAGTCGTCGCTCCGCCCACCTGGAATGATCTCCGCCATGCCGCCCTCCACCGAACTCCCGTCCAATCGCCTGACCTCCATTGATGCCTATCGTGGCACGGTGATGTTCCTGATGCTGGCCGAGGTGTTGCACCTCGGCGGCGTGGCCAAGGCGCTCCCCGACAGCACGTTCTGGAAGTTCCTGGCGTTTCACCAGTCGCATATCCCCTGGATCGGCTGCACGCTGCATGACTTGATCCAGCCGTCGTTCACGATGCTGGTGGGAGTGGTGTTGCCGTTCTCGCTGGCCAGTCGGACGCAGCGGGGGGAATCGACGGCGGCGATGACGTGGCATGCGCTGCTGCGGTCGGTCTTGCTGGTGTTCCTCGGCATCTTTCTTCGCTCATTGGGGAGAGACCAGACGAACTTTACGTTCGACGACACGCTGACCCAGATCGGCCTCGGGTACTTCTTTCTGTTTCTGCTGGGTCGGACGAACTGGAAGTTCCAGCTGACCGCACTCGTTGCGATTCTCGTCGGCTATTGGGGGTTGTTCGCGAGGTATCCGCTACCGGGGCCGAATTTCGACTGGAGCCAAGCGGGGGTGGCTGCGGATTGGGAACATCACTTGAGGGGATTCTCGGCTCACTGGAACAAGAACACCAACCCCGCTTGGGCCTTTGACGGCTGGTGGATGAACCTGTTCCCTCGCCAGGAGCCGTTTACGCACAGCGGCGGCGGGTACTGCACGCTGAGCTTCATCCCGACGCTGGGAACCATGCTGGTCGGTCTACTGGCTGGGAACTGGCTCAAGTCGGAGCGGACACCCGGTCGCAAGATCGCCGGACTGCTGCTGGGGAGTGCCGTGTGCTTTGGTCTGGCACTGGCAGCTGCACATTTCGACATCTGCCCGATCGTGAAGCGGATCTGGACGCCGAGTTGGGTGTTGTTCAGCGGAGGATGGGGACTGGCGATTCTGGCGGGATACTACGCGATTATTGATGTGGCGGGTTTCCAGAAGTGGGCCTTTCCGGTAATCGTGGTCGGGAGCAATTCGATCGTGGCGTATTGCTCCAAGTGGGTCTTGTTCTCGCCGATTCGGGCGGCGCTGGACCGGCATCTGGGGGCCCAGGTGTTTCAACTGGCCGGGGACGCCTACGAGCCCCTCCTGCACGGGTTCGCGGTACTGCTCGTCGTCTGGCTGCTGTTGTTCTGGCTTTACCGCCGAAAGATCTTCGTGAGAATCTGAGGGATGGCCCACCGGCAGGCGCTCCCCGGAACCGTGTGTGCGTCAGGAAAGTAGGTGGCGATCAGAAAATGACCACGGAGCGACTGTGTCGCTCTGTGGTGAATTCCCACCTACTTTTCTGATGCACACACCCCGGAACCGTTTCTCCGGTAAACCCCTTGAGTCGGCGCTCGGTGGCGGGTTACACTCCGGGGCTCGGGTCGTCGCGAACTGCAGTCGCTCACCGGACCTGATCGAGCGGAAGAGTCACAGGGAGGTGGCGAGTGCTGTCGACACGATCAATTGGCGGTAAGCTGACGTGCGGGCTGATCTCGCTGCTTGCGTTATTGTTGCTGTTTGGGGCGACCAGTGCCTTGAGCTGGCGAGCGCATTCCCGCATGATTCGCAACCTGGAAACCAGTATCAAGCGGGCTCCGCACCGCGAAGACCTGATCGCGGCGTTCGGATCGCTGGTGGCTCCCCTGGTGGTTCCGACCCCCGAGACATACGACTCTCCCCGACTCAAGGTCTGGGCCGAGTTGCAACGTGACGAATTTCTCGGTCGGCAGGACGATGTTGAACGACGGGTGGATGATTTCCACCGGCGGCTCGAAGAGTGCGGCTGCCTGACCACGGGGTCCACCGGACAGCACCGCGAATTGGCCATTCTGTTCGAGGGCGTCGAGCAGGGATTCGAGCAACTGCGGGCCGCAGCCCCGTCTCTCGGGGAGCCGGAGAACCGAGCACGGCAGTCGCAATGGATGCTGGAGATCACTGCTGGGCTGATCGAGCGGGCCACGCAGATGCCTGACCCGGCAGCACATTTATTGGCACTGCTCGATGAAGCTCAAGCCGACCACCAGTTGTACACGATGTTCGCGGTGAGCTTCGGAGTGGGGGCGATTGGTCTGGTGATCGCCCTGGCCGTGGGAGGTTACTTCTGGATTCTCAAACCGCTGCGGACTCTGCAAGCCGACTTCGATCGAGTGGCCACCGGGGATTACTCCCATCGGGCCACGGTCTCGACCCGGGACGAGATTCACAGCCTGGCCACCGCGTTTAACGTGATGACGACGAAGTTCCAGGATGTCGTCCGGAACCAGGACGATCAGATTCAGATGCAGGCTCAGAAGCTGCTGCAGTCGGAGCGGGTGGTGGGCGTCGGCTTTCTGGCCACGGGGGTGGCCCACGAGATCAACAGCCCGCTGGGCGTGATCGCCATTTGTGCCGACTCAATCGCTCGGCAGTTCACCGTGCCGAGCGAGCAGTGGCAGCCGTCCGATTTTGCCGAGGGCCGCGAATACAGCCAGATGATCTGCCACGAAACCGAACGCTGCAAGAATATCACCCATCGCATGCTCGATTTCGCTCACAGCTCCAGCGGCGAGAAGAATTTCTACGATGTCACTGCCATCGTTCGCGAGGTGGTGGAACTGGTGGGGCACCTCGGCAAATACAATGACCGCAAGATCGTGTTTGAGACGCACCACCCCTGCGAGGCGTGGGTCTGTGGTCAGGAGATTCGGCAAGTCGTGCTGAATCTGGTGGCGAACGCCCTGCAGGCCATGACTCCGGGTGGCGTGCTACGGATCAGCCTCGACGGGACCGCCGATGAGGTCGACCTGGCCTTCGAGGATGACGGCTGCGGTATGACGCCGGAGATTCACCAGAAACTCTTCGAGCCGTTCTTTACGACGAAGGACGTGGGGCAGGGGACCGGCCTGGGGCTGTCGCTGACTCGCAAGATTGTCGAGTCGCACGCTGGCTCGATCTCCGCGAGCAGCCCAGGACTCGGGCGGGGAAGCACCTTCCGCGTGCGGCTCCCGCGCGGGTCCGCCGCCATGGCGCGGGCGGCGTAGAGCCATGTCGGCGATTTCAGTGGCGGAACCAGCAACCCGATGCGTCAGTTTTGAAGTTGCGTTATTCTTCTTGAGTGCGAGACGCACTTGGACTACTCACGTCACAAATTTGCGCACGCTGCGCAAATTTCCGATGGCACGAAGACCCCTGTACCCCGAAGGGGTTATCTATCATAGCCCAGGGTCGCGACGTAGGAGCGCACCCTGGGAAACGTGGACTCGGGAAGCCCAACCCTGAAGGAGTTGAACACCCGCGTGACCCTGTGAGGAACCCCTTCAGGGTTCAGCCCCGGCGAGCGACCGGACCCAGGGTGCGCGACCGGTGGTCACGACCCTGGGCTGTGATGTTTCACCCCTTCGGGGTGCAGAGACCGTCTCGACGATGAGTGGTTTCTGGCTGACTGCTGACTGCTTCCCCTTCGGTTGCGGCTACGCCGCGCTGGGCTTTCACGCTCAACGCTCAAGCAGCCGAAAACCACTCCAGCAATTTCGGAGACATCGGCGACGGAGTGCGTTGTTGCCGTTCCATGTCACCCGTGCTGGTGGTTGTGAGTCGAGCGGGGACGGGCAGGATTGCCCATCCTAACTTCGGCGATTTCTCTGAGGACACTCACCGCTCGATACAGCCGCGTCCGGGGGTGACCGGTTGTCGTTACCATGTGGGATCGGATAGAACCTCATCGATCACTGAAAGAGCGTTGAGCGAAAGAGACCTTGCCTTCAACCTTCAACCTTCAACCCGTCAGCGTCCCCATGGATTTTCTGCAACTCACTGACCGTTCGATCCTCGTGATGGGCGTCGCCAACAAGAAGAGCGTTGCCTGGCACATCGCACAGGTTCTTCGCGCCGCGGGGGCGGATGTGCTGTATGCGGTTCGCAGCAATGCCCGGTTGGAGACGGTGCAGAAGCTCGTGGGGGACGCCCCGGTCTACGTGTGTGATGTCGAGCGGCAGTCCGACATCGACCGACTGCGTGACGAGGTCGGTCGCGATCGCCAGCAGTTGGCTGGGTTCGTCCACTCGATCGCTTTCGCCGACTACAGCGCGGGTTGGCAACCGTTCCATGCGACCCCACGAGCGGCGTTTTTGCAGGCGGTGGACATCTCCTGCTTTTCGCTGATGGCGATGTCGAATGCCTTTCGCGACCTGCTCGATCCGGAGCAGGGGAGCGTGGTGTCGATCTCGATTTCGAATACACGAATGGCGGCTGAGAACTACGGCTACATGGCCCCGGTCAAGGCGGCGCTCGACTCGGCGGTGTGCTTCCTCGCGAAATCATTCTCTGAATTCTCGAAGGTGCGGTTTAACGCCGTCTGTCCGGGGCTACTCAAGACCTCCGCGTCGGCAGGGATTCCGGGGTACGTCGATTCGTACCTGTTCGCGGAGCAGGCGACCCTCCGCAAGCGAGCGGTGCAGACTGAAGAAGTGGCCAACGCCGTCGCCTTCCTGCTCAGCCCCCGCTCCTCCGGGATCAATGCCCAGGGGCTCGTCATCGACGCCGGAATGGGGGTCAATTACTTCGACCAGCGGCTGGTCACTCGCAGCATGGGTGGGCCGGGATAGGGGCGTCATCGATGCTTGAAGGGGATCCGAGTCCACTCGATTGTTAGGATCAGGCACGAAACAAGTTCCGATTTTCGCCGTAGGACGGACTTCTAGTCCGTCCAGTCAAAGACGGACTGGAAGTCCGTCTTACGTTTTGAAAATCCGCTTCTTATTCCGGGACTGTTCCTGAGTGCCGTTCGGCGAGCGCCACGTCTCTCACGAATCATTGAGTCGTCCATTGGAGCAGCCGCTCCAGGTCTCCGAGCTGCTGCAACATCCGGACCCGCCCCAGCGAACTGCGGGTTCCGAAGGCGGGTGAGTAGGCGTGGTTGTGGTCGACGATCGTGACCGCCACGACGAGATCGTCGAACGTCCAAGTCGTGCGTCCATGCGAAGCGGCCAACCACTTGGAGATCCACAGCATCACCGACACGACGAGGACCATCGTCCGCATCCCGTCGATCAGCGACTCGCCATACGCCGCTCGTCCGCAGAGGTGCAGGCCCTGCACCTTGACTCGCAGATAGCGGGTGAGCAGGGCGTCCATCTCGGGAGTGATGCCGCCGAAGGACTCGTCGAGCTTCGCAAACGGGATCGCGGAGAGACTCCGATGAGGCGTGGGGGTGAATCCCTTCCCCCGAGCGAATCGAACGCCGTCCCAGAAGAAACACCACCGCATGCGCCAGGTGGGCTGCACCGCCAGCGTGTCGTGTCTCGCGTATTGACCGGCGGCGAGTCGGAAGAGTTTGAGGCCGGTACTCGTCGGCTCGCTGGCCAAGCCATCCACAATCCGATGCTCGCACTCCGCATACAGCAACTCAATCATCGCCGTCAGCTTCTCGCCCGTCAGGTGCTTCAGCGGAGCCTGTTCCAGCAGCGAGCCCCACTCTAACATCCGCCGCAGCCGCAACACGAGCGGCGTGTCGGCCACATCCAGCATCGCATCGAGAGCGTCGACGCACTCCATAAACTCCGGCCAGGCGACCTTCTGCCCTTTCACCAACTCCGGCGGTTCGCTCCCCGTGTAGTTCTTCGGCAAGACCAGCTGCGCGAGTTCGCGCAGGTCTGCCTCCTGATCCGTGACGGGCTTCCCGAGGTTCTTCACCACCGAGGGGCAACTGAACCGCAGGCTGACCGTCAATCCGTCTCCCGCCGGATGAAAGGCATACGGGTAAATCCGGCAGGCCAGCGGCTTGGCGGCCTCGCCAAACTGGCCATGAATCCGGCACAGCCCGCGCTCATCGAGAAACACACAGGCCCCGTCTGCGCGGGTCGCCAGCCGCTTCTGCCCGCGCGGACCGTCCGCCACGAAGAGTCCCTGCTCCACGGGCCAATCGGGCAGATCGACCCACTGCTGGCTCACGATCCGCTGCTCTTCGGCATCCGTGATATAGATCGCATGCTGCCGACAGCAGCCACCGCAATTGTGGCAGCTCCAGTTCTGGATCGTCGGCAGTTCGAGGGAGAGTGGCGGCATGGCTGGGTGACAAGTCAGAACTTCCATCGGGAGGCGAGTCGTAGGGTGGGACCAGCCGCTTTGGAGCGCTGGCCCACCATTCGGGGACTCGCGTCATACGCGGTGGGCCAGCGCCCAAAGCGGCTGGTCCCACCCTACGTTCTACGGCGTGGGCTTCAGGGCCTCCTCCAGTACCGGCAGCAGTTTCGTATTCCACACTGCGTACCCGTCCGGGTTGAGGTGCAGCATGTCGGGCTTGAAGAATTTTGGCTGGGGTTGCCCTTGGTCATCGAGCAACGTGCTGGCCAGGTCAACATACGCCAGATGTGGATCGCGGGC
>JAYTWO010000187.1:0-10013 GCA_043743415.1 Planctomycetota bacterium | reverse complement strand
GCGAGGAGACGCGGACTCTCGCGCGTGCGTTCTGATCGGCGGAGCGATCAGCGACTTTGGGTGGGGCGTGGGAGCATTGATGAGTTGTGCCCGTCGAGTATTGCCCGCTCCCGACAGGTCTCTTGGCTTCATGAGCTTAGACTTCCGACCATTCCGCTTGTGCCAAGGCACACCGGGAGGCGCCAAGGCCAGCCAACCGGTACCACCCCGCCGGTTTGATGTTCGTGATCGACCGTTACCCAAACAAATCCATGATCGGATGGCCCGTGGTCAAGGTGCGAGAGATGCCGCTGGCGTCCTGGGGATTGTTGACCGGAATGTCGAGGGCGTGGTAGATGGTCGCGGCAAAGTCCTCGGGGAGAACGGGGTTGCTGGTGGGATACTCGCCGAGCTTATTGGTCTTGCCGTACACCTTTCCCCCGGCGATCCCGGCTCCGGCCATGATCGAGGAGAAACACTGAGGCCAGTGTTGGCGTCCCGGAGGATCCTGCTTGAGAACAAACGGCGTGCGGCCAAACTCGCCCGTCACGACAACCAGCGTGTCTTTCAGCAGACCGCTTTCTTTCAGATCGGAAAGCAGTGCGGACAGCGCCTGATCCAGGCGAGGCAAGCAGAATCCCATGCCATAGGAGCCGTTGCCAAAGGCGTTCCCCATGCCCATGTTACCGCCATGCATGTCCCAGCTGCTGCTCGGCGGGCCCGCCTTGTCATGGTCCGCCTGTCCGGTCCAACCGTTGACGGTGACAAAGCGAACGCCGGATTCCACCATGCGCCGTGCGAGCAACAAATTCTGTCCGAGCGGATGCATCCCATAGCGTTCGCGGACCTGGACTGGTTCGCGGTGCAGTTCAAACGCCAGTCGCCCCTCGGCTCGTGTCATGCCGTCGTAAGTCTTCTCACGCAGATCGGACCAGTCTTTGACCTGCCGATCCTTGTCCAGCCTGCCGGACTCCAGGCGACCGAGCAGCGACTTGCGGTCGTCGAATCGCACCTCGTCGAAGGTATTGTAAATCTCCGGTGGCTTGAAGTTCTCCATCGCCGGATGGTTGTCCGCCGAGCCGATAAATACCGGCGCATACGCCGAGCCCAGGTAACCGCCGATGCCCACGTTCGGCGCACAGAAGACAGGTGGTCCCACACATTTGATGAGCCACGCATTGGAAACGATATTTCGCTGGCTGGGTTTGTGCTTGGCCACGTACGAACCCAGATAGGGTTGACCGTCTGGCACTCCCTCCTGGACACGCTTCTCCGATTGGCCGCTGAGCAGATTGTGCATCGCATCGAAGTGATTGCTGATCGCACCCGGATGTGACATGGAATTGATGAGCGTGAAGTGGTCAGTCAACTTGGCCAGTTCGGTGTGCATCTCGTTGATGTACATGCCCGGCACCTTGGTCGCGATGGGGACGTACGGTCCGCGATAATCCAATGGTGCGTCGGGTTTCATATCCCAAGTATCCACATGGCTCGGTCCCCCACAGAGCAGAATGAAGATACAGGACTTGTTCGAGGCGACCGCTTTGCCGGAAGCGTCGATCTTGTCGCTGCCCATCACGACACCTGGCATGCCGAGACTCAGCGTCCCTAATGCGCTCGCGACGAGGGCTTGCCGCCGGTTCAATTGGAGATCGTTCATGCGACATCACCCCTGTTCCAATAGACGACTCAAGCGAGAGTTTCTCGACCAGCCGATCGGGTCCGTCGGTCGGTCTGGGATTTCACTCCATACAGCAGAATCCCACAGTGTTTTCCTGTGTGCTTCGCATCAATACTAGCCGATACAAATCCCCAACTCCATACTATTCATCGCAAACTCGACAACTTTCGTGTGCCGGTCCGCCACCCGCTTGTGTGAACCACCGATCGTCTTTCACTGTGAGAAGGCGAGCCGCCCTTTGTTCGGAGAAAAAGGAGACAGACTTTATCCGACCAGTTCCTCAATCACCGCCCCATGCACATCGGTCAGCCGCCGGTCAATCCCGTGGCTCTTCATGGTCAGTCGGGTGTGGTCTAATCCGAGTTGGTGCAGGATGGTGGCGTGGATGTCGTAGACTTGGGTGGGGTGCAGGCGGTCGAGGGGTTTGTAGCCCCACTGGTCGCTTTGGCCGTGGGTGGTGCCGCCACGGATGCCGCCGCCGCAGAGCCAATTGGTGAAGCAGTAGGGGTTGTGGTCGCGGCCTTTGCCGCCTTGCGAGGACGGCATGCGGCCGAACTCGGTGGTCCAGAAGACGATCGTGTCATCGAGCAGTCCCCGCTGCTTGAGGTCGCGGATCAGGGCGCTGGCTCCGCGGGCCATGCCGGTCGCCAGCGGGCCGTGGTCGCGGCGAATGTCTTCGTGCGAGTCCCAGTTCCGCCGGGGGAACCCGTTGTCGTTCCCCGACCAGATCTGCACGAACCTGACCCCGCGCTCAATCAACCGCCGAGCCACCAAGCACTTCCTTCCAAAGTGGACCGTCTCCTCCAAATCATTGATCTCCGCCGGGAACGCAGCTGGGACCGCATCCAGGCCGTACATCTTGAGCACATGTTCCGGCTCGCCCCCGATGTCGAGGGCCTCGGGAGCCGCCAGCTGCATGCGCGCGGCGAGTTCGTAGCTGCGGATGCGGGCTTCGAGCCGTGCATCGCCGGGAGCCTGCGTCAGTGACTGGGCATTGAGACGCGCGAGGGCTTGCCGCGCCGCCTCATCGCGGTCCTTTGAGATCGCGGGGACGCGCGAGTCGGGGAACAGGTCATGGATCGGCGGGTTGCGACCGGGAAAGACCGTCACCCCCGCATGCTGGCCGGGCAGAAACGCAGCGTCCCAGTTCTTGGTCCCGTTCGACGCGAACCCGCGATGGTCCGGCAGCACGACAAACGCCGGCAGGTTTTCGTTCTCGCTCCCCAGTCCATAGCTGACCCAGCACCCCATGCCGGGGAAGCCGGGGTTCTGAAACCCGGTGGCTTGCAGGTAGGTGGCCTGGCTATGCACCCCCGTCTTGCCGACCACGTTATGCACAAACGCCATGTCATCGACACAGCTGCCGAGAGCGGCGACAACCTCGCTGAGCGGCTTGCCGCACTCGCCATACGGTTGAAACTCCCACTGCGGACGCATCCAGGGGCCGAGCCCATTCTGGAAGGCTTCGACCGCCTCGCCGAAGTCCGAGGGCTTTCCGTCAAACTTAATCAGGTCCGGCTTGAAGTCGAACAAGTCCACCGCACTGGCGGCTCCCCCCATGAAGAGTTGGATGACCGCCTTGGCTCGTGGCTGAAAATGCGGCGAACCGGGTCGGAGCTTCGGAGCCGGAGCCTCCTCCGCCAACAGCCCGTCCCCAGCCAGCAAACTCGCCAACGCGACGCCCGCAAAACCGCCTCCGACGGAGTGGAGGAGTTCGCGCCGAGAGAGGTGTGGGGGGGGGAATCGGTTGATGTTGTGGGAGTCACGCATATGAGTTCAGATCGCAGAAAAATGCATTCTCACTTTGTCAGTAACTTCGACATCTCGCCAGTGACCATGCTGTCACAAAAATGACGAGCCAAGAAGAACAGCCACTCGAGTTGAGACCGCTGAACAATCTTGCTGTTGAATCCCGCCGGGATGCCATCCAGCGAGATGATTTCATGCAAATCTGAGATCGAGTATCCCTGCTTGGCTGAATCAGCATCTGACGGTTTGACGCACGCGCGAAGCAGTGCTACACAGATTTCCATGAAAGCGAGGTCATCCCCGGCGACATAGGTCCACAGCTCGAGTCCGATTCGAATCGTAACTGTCACGTCTACCTTGTTCTTTATGAATCGACACGACCACTTGTCCTCTGGGCGCACCTTCATTCCGGAGGGAAACTTCTCAGCGATGTTTCGAAGGATGTGCCAGTCTTTCTTGTTGGACTGTTTGGGCGTGCCGTAGAGAACTCCGTAAGTGAAGTCGATCTTCTTGACGCCAGCCTGAGAGGCCCAGACGACGCTATTCGACAGGATGGTATCTGCGAAGTTCTCGCTCATCTCATCATTCAAACATCGCGGTCCACTTTTGAGGGTGGCCAGGCACAATGTATCTCCCCGCAGTTTCTGACCATCAATCGCCGAGTTGGTGGAGTGCATTTCACTGGGAGCGAACTGCCAGCCGTATTTTGGCAACACGACGGATTCGACCATACGCCCTGCGGAAGTCTCCATCGACGAGAAGACTTTTGCAGGAAGAATGGCCTCTTCGATCTCTTTGATTCGAGTGAAACCATGCTGAAGAGTGTAAAACATCAATACGAATGGGCTGGTGTTGAATCTTGCAAAGCTGGCGTCCTTAGTCGGCAGGCTCTCGACATGGCTTAAAATGCGCGTGCGAAAATCCGTTTCCATCGCCAGAACTCGATCAGAGGAGTCCTGATCGCGGTCGACACGAAGCAGCATGTTCAGCCACTCCACTTTGGAAAGTTGCTTCGCATCGGGGCGTGGCATTCCGAAATGAGCCATTGTACGACCTTACATCTTCTTGGTTCGTCGCTTTGTTTTTGGAGCTGAGTATGTTGACTTGTCGTCACCATCGCCGTTCCACACCAGTGTTTCACCATCTTTGAACCACTGCCGCGTCCGAACATGTGATTGGACGTAGTTGACACGAAAGGCATCGGGCGGTGAGGCATACGGCTCCCACATCCGTTTTGCGAGTCGGTCCAATTCGGCGGAGATCACATGGCCAGCGACTTTCCCCAGACGTACCGGGACAGCGTTGCCGACTTGAGCGTACTTTTCCGGAGTCTTGCCACAGAATTCCCATTCATCAGGGAATTCCTGAATTCTGGCATACTCCCTGATGGAGAGGGCTCGCGTCTCAGTCGGGTGGCAGAGAGACGTGCTCGCATGGTTCGGCATTGTGACAAGTGTGGGGCAAGGGAGTCCGAAGTTTAGGCGTCTCCACCAGCCGGATCGACCACCTTTGGCGATCCATGCCTTTCCCATCGATTCCTTTTGCAATTCCAAGGGCAGGCTTCGCCAATTTGAGCCCGGGGGAATGAGGGACAGGTATCCTTTCTTTCTCGGGCTGAAGTCCATGATTTCCGGATTGTCATCGTCGAGATCGCGAATCGCGTCGCCCAGCGTTGTCCAAGGATGTAGCTCATCTTGTTCATCAGGGAAGAGAGTCGCTTGACGCTCGCGAGGGATCGCAGGAGGCCCATGAGTGGGGTCTGGAAAATTGACGACCGCATTAAATCGGTTTCCGATAAAGATGGCCCGTTCTCGCAGTTGCGGGGCGCCGTAGTTGACGGCGTTGACTTCAAAACAGTCCATGTGATAGCCACTTCCGTTGAGCTTCTGAAGATCATTCGCAAAGAGGCGAATCACCGATCCGGGTTCTTCGTCTGGCATTAAGGGTGGGCCACCCTTTTCCGGTCTCTGAGCAATGGGGCGATGCCTGAGTGCTGCTGACAGCAGCCCTCGAACATTCTCCATGAGAAAGAATCGGGGCTGAAGCGCTTCCACAAAACGGAGGTACTGCCAGAGCAGTGTTCCACGAGGGTCTTGAACCGACCCTCGCTTTCCGGCCGTGCTGAATGACTGGCAGGGTGGCCCTCCGGAGAGGAGGTCAATTTCACCCACCCGAAGTCCTGTGGCATCCAGGATTTGCTGAGGATCAAGTTCGGAGATGTCTCCCTCAAACACTTGCAATTGGGTGTCGAGGCGACCGGCGGAATGGTTGGCTCGAATCGTTTCGCAAAAGGAATGAACTTTTTCAACGCACGCCGAGACGCGAAACCGACCCGTACTTTCCAAACCAATGTCCAACCCCATGCCGCCTGAGAAGAGCGAGACCACGTTGTATCTCTTCTGGGCCATTCCAACTTCCATGCATTCGCGTTGATCAGGTTGAGAGATGCTTTCACGGCTGAAAAGACACCCTATCACCTCACTTTATCGTAGAACCAATAGAACTCAACCGGCAGTGGTCTCGATCTGAAGGGCTGCTGGCGAGTGGACCCGGTCGGGTGGCACGACCCTGACGCATTGAGATGGGCTTGTTGACGCTCTCTGGCCCGCTCGCCACGCCCTTCGAGGACTCAGGGATGTGCCACCCGACCGTCGATCAGAACGCCAAGTGACAGGTGATTCCAAACGCTCTGGTTCTGATCGAGAAGCGATCAGCGACTTGGGGGCAGAATGACGGATTGGAAGCGATTCTACGGGGAACCCTTTCATTTGATTTCAATGTCCTCAGCGGGAACCCGAACGATTGAGTGTCGACCTACGAAACCGTAGAAGCGTTTCCATTGGCCGTTCTCCTGGACTTCTTCTGCTTGATACACGAACCCATCCTGTTCATAGGTCAGCTCACCCGACATGTGGCTCCGGGGGGCGTCCTCGGACTTCAGCCACTTGGCGGCGATCGGAAATCCTTTGACATCGGCGAGTCGAGTGGGCTGTTGGGTTCCCAGCGAGAAGATCGCCTGGCCTTGCTGCACCTCCTCCTCAGTCGCCGGATGGTCGAGGGGAGGGAGGGTGAAGAATGCCTGCTCTTGGAAGGGGGAGTGTATTTGTGCAGCGTAAGGCGGAACCGGAGTCGAATAACGCGGTCCCCACTGCTCCACGAATGCGTGCATGTGCTTTAAAGACTCGTCCCGTTTCTCCATCGGCCAATACAACTGAAACGCGGGCGCTCCGTGAAGCTGGGCGAGTCTCCAGGCGTAAAAATCGCATCGGCGAAATTCTTGCTTCACGCCCGGTTCGGGGAGGTCGGGATCGACCAACGAGGCCAGTCCCACTCCCATCGTTCTCGTATCGGTTTTAATGGACACCATATTCTCTTTGACGGTGAGGGTTCCCTGATTCTCGGCATTGCTCAAATTGCGAAGCACCTGCTGTCGAAAGGCAGGAACAGACAGCAAAGGAGACGAGACGAGTGCTTCGCCCTGAAAGCCTCCTCCCCGCGACTGGGAGCGGTGTAGCGGGTTCCACGGGGAACCTGGGCTGTTGAACAACTTCTCCGCGTGTTCCCGCGATTCCGGAAGATCTGGTCGGAGCCACAGGGGAGCGAACATTTGCTCCGTGTTGGGATGGACATCCATCAACAACTCGACCGGAGTTGTCTCCAGCCATTGGTAATACTGCGTGAGCTTTTCGGAATCACCGGCCTTCAAGCACTCTTTCATGAGTCGACCCAGCGGTTGAGCCAGATGCTTGACTGCATAGGTCTGCATCTGTCCCGGCTGCATCTCGCGCAGACAATCATCCATGCGCCGCTTGAGTGTAGGCAAGCATACTTTCGCGTCCCATTTCGCAAGGAAGATAGCCATCTTGGCGGCGTCCTCATACTCGTAATTCCGTGCCGTGCTGTTCTCGTTCGCTCGCGACGAGGTGGCGATTTCGTCTGACCGCTGGGCCAGTAGTTCCGCTACGGAACGGTTCGACTTGCTGCGCAGACTCTCTCCCTTCATCGGCGGGACGACCCCGTTTTTGCGGTGAGGAATCGACACCCACTGCCCGTCGGTCTGCACATCGTTGGGCGTCGTGATGTGATAAGCCGCCTCCAGCCATTGTTTTTTGTTGGCCTGATCGTCCGCCAGCGACAGGAACCATCGCTCCTCTTTGGAGAGATTCCCGGTGGAGGCCCAGAGCTTGCGAATCTTGGCAGCGACGCGTGTACGAAATTCCTTCTCGGTCAAACGTTCGTCCGATGTGGCGATTCCCTCTCGGAATGTGCGGGTTTCCAGGATCGCTCCCAAGGCCACGAATGCCGCGTCGTGGACGGGGATCAGGTTCCGGTGGGTGAAAAAATCGCGGTGAAACGACACCGACCGTGTGAGGCGTTCGTCGGTTTCATAGCACTCGATCAAGGGTTCGACGGCTGCACTTCCCTCGGCGAGGAGAGCCTTCACAATCGGGGATTCTGAGAGGCTCACCCCACCGGGCTGTCCATCCTGTCGGGCTGCGACCAGTTCCAAATCGCGGATGAGAGCTGTCACCCGAGTCGATTGATCGGCATAGGTGTCTGGGGGCGACTCCAGGACACGCTTCACGGGAACAGCATGGACGCGTCGATGCTGGTCCGTTACGAGAGTCTCGAGTGGAGACAAGAACTCGAAAACTTTCGCTTCGGGTCGATCCCGATCAGGCTGCCGGGGAACTCCACGCCGCTGGGCCTCCATCTCATAGTCGTCACGATAGAGGTCCACCGTCTCCGCCGTCAAAAGCGACAATCGATGGTCGCCCCGCATATGCGCACAGACAGCCCGGTCGAACGCAGCCCAGAGCCATTCATTGGCAATGACCTGAAAGGGATCTTCGTCAGCTTGGCGGTCTTTGATCCCCTTGATCGTGTCCCAACACTTCTCGGCGAGTTCTCTCTCTCCCAACCGCAGCAGCAGACAGGCTCGAAGCAGGCGAACACTTTTGACATCCAACGCCCACGATTCCGGCACAGAAGTTCGGAGGCCATAGTCATTCCCGTTTTGCGGCAAATCATCGGCTAACGTGGCCACTGCTCCGACATCGATCACCGGATACACCAACCCGTTCCAGCCAATGGCAAAGCGTTCCTTTCCTTCACCGGGCAGCACCCACCCGTGCGTCTTGGTCAGAAATGCCCCGCGATCCCCTCCCCAAACACCCCCCGTCGCCACCGTAATCTCACGGTACTCGCACCCGCGCGGGTCAGCGCACCCATGCTCGAAGAGAAACGCAGTCGTGGTGAGCAACTCGTTCGGGAGTTTCGTTGTCGGCACTGTCCACGGCTTCCCCTGCTGCGGAGGCACCGGAAGTTCCTGCCCAGAAAACGCCGGGATCGGAGGAGGACTCGGTGAGCCCAGCGGCTCGTCGCCTCGGCAGACACTCATTGAAAGGCAAATCGCCACAACAGCACAAATCACCAGTCGCATGTTAGACCTCCGACATCGCAAGAGAATCACCGCACGAGATTGAATGTGAGGATCATAGCATCTGAAAGTTCGTTCCTAAACCAAGTGACTTTGATGGAAATGCCACTGCTGTGAACATGTGGCCTCACCCCGTAGCGTGGGTTTTCGGCTCTCGTGACCAAGCTCCGGCTTGGGAACGAGGCAAAGCCTGGGACGATGCACGACGCGAGTTCGATCGGGTGTGGCAACGGCATCAGGCAGCGATCCAACCCCATGTCGTCCGCCTGATGACTTATGACGATTATCGTTGTGCGTCCGGGGGCTCTCAATTGGTAGAAGCGACTTGATCATCCAGTGACTGTGAAGCCCTGTTCATCATCCGATTGACCGAAGTGCTGGAACGATCTCGGCTCGTGAGGCCCGCCACGCGGGCGCGAGGCCCGCGATGATACCGACGAACACTGTGACCACGGCACCAGTCACCAACACCTCTAGCGATGGAGTGAAGGCGATGGTCACCGCTTCCGCTCCGATTGACATCCCGCTGAATGTCAACGTCGCGGCAGCTGCGAATATGCCGATGAAGCCTCCCAACAGGCTGAGCAGGAGGCACTCGGCCAAGACCAATCGAAAGATTCGTCCGGTGGAGACACCCAGCGTTTGGAGGACCGCGTGTTGCTGGACGCGATCTTCAACAGTCATGATGGTGGTGGTTGAGAGGAGGACCGTCATCAATCCCAAACAGGCGTAGCCCAGGTACTTCGACAAGTCGATCAAGTCGATCAGATCCGCCAGGCTGGAGGCTTGGAACACTCCCTTCGTGCGTGTGTCGGTCCGGACGGTTCCGCCTTTGAGGCGTTCATCAATCGCGCTCGCGACCGTCGAGGGATCAGCTCCGGGAGCGAGGAATACTTCGTGCTGAGTGACGGTCCCCACGAGGTCCAGACCGCGTGTGCGCTGCAAGAACCCCAGATGGCAATAGACGTAGTCCTCTTCGGACGGATTCCGACTGGTGAAGATCCCGGCCACGGTGACATTCACAGTTCCCACTGTGAACTTGTCACCCGCCTTGAGCTTCCGCCGCGTGGCGAGCCGTTGACCGACGATCCCAGCGTCTTGATGGGTTTCAAACTCGGACCAGCTCCCCGATTGCAGCGTGAAGTCTCGGGCCTGCCGGACCTG
>JAYTWO010000186.1:0-7793 GCA_043743415.1 Planctomycetota bacterium | reverse complement strand
GGAAACCTTTGCTTCCTTGGCGACCTTCTGTTCAATTCCCTCTGTTCAAATCGGGATGTCGTTGTGGACCATTTCCTTCGCTGCGACGCGAAGTCTTCGAAGCGGAGTATGCCCGTGTTCCCGTTCCCAAGTCGTTTGGCACGCGGGCGAAGCAGAGCTTCGGGGAGATGCGGTCCCAAGCGGAGCTTGGGACGGAGAGTCGAAACGGAGCGCGCCGCCCCGCCACTTACGCCTCCGGAGCATCCTTCGGCGGCAGCGCGGCCTTCTTCGGATACCCGATCCAGACGAGTGGCTTGGCCAGCTTGTTGGTGGTCGCGGTTTCCAGGGCCTTGAGGACTTCCTGGATGGTGCGGTTGGTCCGGAGATCCCGCTCCAGCTTCTTGGTGGTCTCGACCGGGACATGCTGAGCCCCCTGGCCCGGAGCCCCTTCCAGGAACTTTCCCTTCTGATCGAAGACGGCCCAGAAGATCGTCCGCGCGTGGCCCTGAGCCCCGTCGCGAGCCTTCACGGCGTCGCCGCCTTTGACTCGCTGACCACTGACCGTGAACAGGTCGGTTCGTTCGAAGATGACAGCCAGGACGTTCCAGTCCTTGCCACTGAGGAAGCCGAACATGTGGGGGCCTTGCTGTGTGGGGAGTGAGTGATCGAAGGCATCGTAGAGAGTTGTAGTCCACGTCGAAACGCTGGACACCATGAGTTGAGCGAAAGCCCAGGGGTTGCAACCCCTGGGCTTTGACGTTCAGCGTTCGCCCGCCCGTTCCCGCCGCTGGTCGATCCCGACGGCGAACAGAATCACCAGCCCGAGCACCACCTTTTGCAGGTAGCTCTCCACCCGCAACAGGTTCATGCCGTTCTGGATCACCGCGATGATGAACGCCCCGATGAGTGTCCCCAGCATCGTCCCTCGCCCGCCAGTCAGGCTCGTCCCGCCGACCACCACGGCAGCGATCACATAGAGTTCATACATCTGGCCGAACATCGGCGACCCGCTTTGTAGTTGCGAGGCCATGATCACCCCGCCAAACCCAGCGAGTAGAGCCGAACACAGGTAGGCCGCCAGCAGCACCCGCTCGGTTCGAATTCCCGACAAACGCGACGCCTCGCGATTCCCACCGACAGCGTACAGGTAACGGCCCCCCGTGGTCCGAGTCATGATGAAGTGGGCGGCGGCATATAACACACCCAGCAGCAGCACCGAATTCGGAATGCCCCACAGCGTCCCGCGTCCCAACCACGTAAACGCGGGCGGAATCTGATAGGCCGATTCGCCCCCCGTCAGCATGTACGCCACCCCACTCACCGCCAGCATCGTCGACAGCGTCACAATAAAAGGCGGCATCCGCAGCTGTGTAATCAACAGCCCGTTAAGCACACCCAGACTCGCCGCAGCAGCGATTCCGGCCAGGGAGCAGGCGACCATCATGCTGCGGCTGGCCATCACTCCGCCGCCGTAGTCTTGAATCAACAGGCAGCACGTCACGGCTGCCAACGCGATCAAACTGCCGACGGAGAGATCGATGCCTCCGGTGATGATGACCAGCGTCATGCCGATTGCCACCACGGCAATGACGGCGATCTGGTCGGCGATGTTGAACAGGTTGCGAGCCTTGAGGAAGTCGGGCCAGCGGTAAGCCTGTGGCGACAGCACGCGGGGCTTTCCCAGAGCCGGAAAGTCAACACGCAGGTCTTCAAAGAGCAACCACCGGGCCGCCTCGTGTGTGGTCAGTATGGCCCCCAGGGGCTGGCCCGCGGCGTTCAGCGAGTCGAGCGTTTTGCGGACCTCGCGGGCGTCGCCACGGGCGGTGTGGACGGTGACGTGTTGCTCGCTCAAAGTTGCTTCGGCCGCTTGAGCGAAGGCCTCGAAGCTCCCCTCGACGGAGTGAACGATGCCGCCTGCTTTCTGCCCCCCAGCAATGCCACTCGCGGTCACAGGAATCACGACCAGTACCAGCTTCGGCTGGAGGTCCAAAGCACGCCGAGCCAGTCGACGGCCCGCACTCGCATCGGCGTCGTGTTGTTCGCGGAGTGTCATCACACTCAATACGAGGCACAATGAGAGCAACCCGCACAGCCGGACGAACTCTGTTCCGACGATGCCTCGCTGTTGTTGATCCAAGCCGGGCTGCATGTCGGGAGACTTCGGAGGAGAGTAGAGGGCGGCGGTTCTCGAAAACGCCTCTTAGTCAAGGAGCCGACACACATTCGGATACGACTCGCGACGTTAGTTGACGGAGACGCTAGTCTTACGGAATAGACCGATTCTCTCCAGCCTGCCGGTCTTGCGAAATCTTCAGAGAGTCCACAGAGCCGTAGGCAACACCTGCGCCATGTTCGGCTCGGGCGAGATGGCCCGCGTATGGGAAATCCGAAAACTCTGCTTGCCGCGAACTTGTCGTTGAGGCAAGATTCGTGCATTATTCGTATGGTAAACGGATCAGTCTCCGATCACAATCGATCTCTTGTGACAACAGACCGAGAGGTCTCATGAGGATTGAACGATGACGAAGTCTGACCCCGGCACCAAAACCGTTGTCTCCCACAATTTCTCAGAAACCGTCGTCCAGGGAGCCTCCGCTTCTGGGGGCATGGAAAGGACCCAAGTCATGGGGCAGCCCGGAACACCCGATCCGAAACCAACTTCCAGTAAGCCAGGCGGCGAGGGGAAGGAGACCAAGGAGCAAGTCCTCGGCGACTTTAAGATCACCAAGAAACTCGGCCAGGGCGGCATGGGAACGGTCTATCTCGCCCAGCAGATCAGCCTTGATCGGCCCTGCGCGCTCAAGGTAATGATGAAGGAACTGGCCAAGAAGCCGGGCTTCATGGAACGGTTCGTGCGCGAGGCCCGCGCGATGGCCAAGATCAACCATCCCAACGTTGTGCAGTGCTACGGTGTGTACGAGGAGAAGGGCCTGAACTTCGTGGCCATGGAACTCATGGATGGCCAGAGCATGCAGAACTGGGTCGACGACCTCGGCAAGCTGCCGGTTCCGGATGCTGTACTGGTCACCATGGTCGTGGCGGAAGCACTCCAGCACGCGCACGATCTAAATATGGTCCACCGAGACATCAAACCGGATAATCTCCTGGTCACCAAGAAGGGGATCATCAAGGTGGCCGACCTCGGACTGGCCAAGTCGGTCGACGAAGACATGTCGATGACCCAGAGCGGCACCGGACTGGGAACGCCGCATTACATGCCTCCGGAGCAGGCCCGCAACGCCAAGCATGTCGACAACCGTTGCGACATTTATGCGCTGGGAGTGACTCTGTACCACTTCCTCACCGGCAAGGTACCGTTTGCCGGGGACTCGATCGTCGAGCTGATTACCAACAAGGAAAAGGGCATCTTCCAACCGGCTCATCGCGTCAATCCGCAGGTGCCCGAGCGGCTCAGCCTGATCTGCGACAAGGCGATGGCCAAGGACCCCAAGCACCGCTATCAGCACATGCGGGAACTCGTGAAGGATCTGGAATCGCTGGGTCTTTCGGGCGAAGCGCTGTCGTTCATCAATGATCCCAATCGACAGGTCGTCCGTCGCGGCAGTTCGGCTCCGACAGTCACCAGCATGCGAAATACGATGGCCTCGACAGCGACCCCGGGGGCGCGCGGGCTGGCTTCGACGCAGGCCACTCCGGCGGATGCGGGTAAGACCATGACCGGCAGCGATGGGTCCTGGTACGTCAAGCATGTCGACGCAGCGGGCAAGCCGAACATCAGCAAGATGTCGACCCCGCAGGTGTTGCAGGGCATTCGCAGCGACCGGTTCAATGAGCGGACCCAAGTGGCCTCAAGTGCCAAGGGACCGTTCCTGCCCCTGACGCAGATGCCCACTTTTGATGACGAGACCCGCAAGATGCTGGTTCGTCAGCAGAGTGCCAAAAAGACCCGCTCGCTCGCCGACGAGTACAAGAAGATCGAGAAGCAGTACAACCGCCTGAAATGGTGGAACCTGCTGACTCGCTTCCGCGATGGCACGGTCGGAATTCTCGGACTGATCCTGTACCTCGGAGCCATCGGAGCTGTGATCTTCGGCGCGTGGTACATGTGGCCCGTCGTGATGGACATGGTCAAGCAGCGAACCGGCGGCGGTTGATTGCCGATTTCCCAATCCACGCGACGTTGACCTCACAGCCCGACGAACCCAGGGGTTCGTCCGGGCTCAGGCATCTGGCACGCAGGCCCATCGCGACTCGATCAACGCAAACTGGAGATTAAGCCCGAATTGTCTCTTTACACGGCGTCTGGGTGTGGTAATCTGGTGATGGCGACTCAGTGAGTTGCCACGCGCGAGGGAGATGCTGGCCCGCTCTCCCCCGCGTTGTTTTTTTTGGTGAACCCGTTTTCACCCGATACGCGCCGCCCGATCAAATCGCAGCCTGTGCGGACGCATCTCGCCAGACATGATTCGTGAGCCACGGCATCCGTCGTGATCCCGGTTGACTCGCAAACAAAAAGCCCAGTGGTGGTGACCACTGGGCTTCTGGGACAACGCTCCGCTTCGAAGACTTCGCGTCGCGGCTCAACGTGGAGGGAAAGAAAAAAAGACTTCCGAAGTCTTTTGAGACTTCGGAAGTCTAAGAGCGATTACGCGAACAGTTCTTCGATGATCTTTCCTTCGCGGACGATCATCACGGGGCGACCGGTGTTGGTGTGGTATTCCTTGGTGGGGTCGATGCCGAGGTTGTGGTAGAACGATGCGGCGACGTTGTCGGGGCTGATGCCTTTACCTTCGGCGGGGCCTTCGCCCTTCGCGTCGCTGGCTCCGATCACGCGGCCACCCTTGATCCCCCCACCGGCCATGAGCATGAACATCGCCCTTGGGTAGTGGTCGCGACCGGTGCGCTGGGTGTTGATCTTGGGAGTGCGACCGAACTCACCGGTCACGTACACGGCGGTCGATTCCAGCAGTCCGCGCTCGGCGAGGCCGTTCAGCAGTGCGGCCAGGCCCTGGTCCAGAGGCGGCAGTTGCTTGTTCTTGAGGTTGGTGAACCCGTCGTTGTGGGTGTCCCAGCCGCCGTTGGTGATCGTGGTGAACCGCACGCCCGACTCGATCAGCCGCAGGGCCAGCAGGCAGCTTTGCCCGAACCCGCTGGTCCCAAACTTGCCTGCGAACTCGGCGTTTTCCTGGCTGATGTCAAACGCCTTGCGAGCATTCGGCGAGGTGATCATCGAGTAGGCTTGCTGCGAGAAGCGGTCGAGGCCGTCGAGCAGTTGGTTCTGCTTCTCGAACCCGGTGAACGCGGTGTCGAGGCTATTCAGCAGCCCCTGCCGCTTCTCGACATCGGTGATCGTCAGGCCATTGCCGAGCGAGACACCGCGAACACTGAACGGCTGTCCGGCGACGGGGGCCTTGCCGGTGGCGAGAGGGGCGTACTTCACGCCGAGATAGCCGCCGCGCTGGTTATTGGCGTTGGGGATGGAGACCGACGGAGGCAGGTCGACCGGCCCGCCGAGTTCCTTCGACACCACAGCCGAGTAGCCGGGGAACTCCAGCGACGGCAGTGGGCGGTTGCCGCAGTTGACGTACTCAGAGCCGAGTCCGTGAGCGGCGATGGAGTGGCTAACCCCTCGCAGAATCACGAACTTGTCCATGGCAGCGGCGAGGTGCGGCAGGTGTTCGCTGATCTCGATGCCGGGGACGCAAGTCTGGATCGGCTTGAACTCGCCGCGATGGGTGTCGGGAGCGCTGGGCTTGAGGTCGAACGTGTCCATGTGGCTCGGGCCACCGGCAAGGTTGATGAAGATCGCCGACTTGGCCTTGGCCGCCGAGTTGGTTTCGCCAGCGGCACTCATCCGCAGGAACTGCCCCATCGAGAGGCCGCCGAGAGTCAGCGCCCCGGCCTTGAGGAAGTCACGTCGACCGAAACCGTCGCATTGAATGTGGAATGCCATGAGAGAGTTCCTTGTGGTAGTGAAGTGTGTGTGCGTCCAAAGCCCAGGGGTTGCAACCCCTGGGCGTTCTGAGCTGACAATTAGTGATTGACGATGAACTCTTTGGTGTTCAGCAGCGTCCAGAGAACTTCGCGGACGCCGGACATTGGCGTACTCGACTGCTGAATGAAGTGCAGCGCGGTGGCGGTCTCCGATGGAGTCGGATACCGGCTCACGGTGCGGAGGTAGGCTTCCTCGATGATCGGTTTCAGGACCGTGTCATCGAGAGTTGGCTTGTTGGCGTTTGACTTCGTCTCGGCGGTGTCCTTGTCTTCCGTCTTCGAAGCTGCGGGGAGTTTTGAGTAGCGCCGCTCATAAGCGGCCAACTCGCGGTCGGCGAGCTTGATCGCCTTTTTGTCGTCGGAGCCATTGAGCTTCTCGACCTTCATTTTCAGCGAGGCCAGTTGCTTGTCGTAGTCGGCGGGCTTGGTCTTGGCCGGTGCCTCCTGCGGAGCGATCACCTTGGCTCCGTACTGCTTGCCGAGTTCGGCCAGCCAGCCATCACCGCGATCCAGCTCCTTGTAGACATCGTTGTCGTTCCGCATGTAGAGCGTCTGGAGCAGGCTCGACTCACTCGACCGGTCGCAGTCGCACGAGTTCTCCCGGCTCGATCGGCCGAACACGCCCAGCGCGTACAGTTGACCGGCACCGTTGTTGTTACGCGGGGTGCTGGCCTGCGACACGGCGCGGGCTTTGACATCGGTGTCGAACGCCCCGGCATCAGAGGTGCGGATCGTGGCCAAGTGAATGGCGTCGACGGTGGTTTCGGCAGGCATGCGGCGCGGGACCGCGTGGCTGAAGTTCCGCTCGTCGAGTCGGTTGGTGTCGTTCGGTCTCCATGACCGCTGATAGGTGTCGCTGTTGCAGATCTCGCGATGGACCCACTTCATGTCGAATCCGCTGGCCACGAATCCACTGGAGAGGTGATTGAGCAGGGCCTCATTGCTCGGCGGATTGGCGAGGTTCATGTCATCGGTCGGCTCGACGATGCCGCGATTGAAGTAGTTGCCCCACACGCGGTTCACGAACGCCTTGGCGAACAGCGGGTTGGCCTTGAGCCAGGCCATCAGCGGCACGCGCGGGTCGGCGAGTTGGTCGATATCCACCACATCCCCACCCAGCAGCTTGGCCTTCGGCGAATCGGCCACAGTGTTCTTCTTACCGTTGTCCTTCTTCTTTTTGTCGTTGGCCTTGTTGTACTTCGGAGCCTGGACCAGCAGGTCGGGAACCGGAATCACCTTGCCGTCCTTGACCATCTTGGCCAACTCCTCGCGGACCTTGTTGCCGTTCAGCTTCTTCGTGTCGATGCCTAAGTCGGCGACTAGCTTCTCGTAGACCTTCTTATCACTGCCCGTCCGGGAGTATTGCACCCGTGTGAAGAACGCTTCGAACTGCTTGAAGTCGTCCTGGGTCCACTGGTCAAACGGGTGCTTGTGGCACTGCGCACACTGGATGCGGGAGCCGAGGAATGTGTACGCAAACCCGATGGCGCGGTCTTCCGCCTTCGTGAAGTTCGCTCGGGCCCAGAAGTAGACCAGCCCGTCCTCATCGGCGTACGACTTACCGTCCTTATAAGAGGCCGACATGCGATGGCACAACTCTTCGTACGACTCGCCCGGCTTCTTGCTGGTGGCGAGAACGATCCCCTCGCTGATCTTGTCGTACGAGGTGTTGGCCAACACTCGTTGATAGATCCAGTCGTACCACTCCCTGTCGGAGCTTTCGCGACCGATGCCGGTGTTGTTGAGTTGAGAACTCGCGTTGCCGGTCCAGTCGCACAGGCGGGTCGTCCACCATGCGGCATAGGCCGGGGTGGCGAGCAGTTCTTCGACCTTCTGGGCCCGCTTGTCGGCACTGGTGT
>JAYTWO010000185.1:0-5399 GCA_043743415.1 Planctomycetota bacterium | reverse complement strand
GCGAATCGGACGAGCCATCGGAGCTTCGGGTTCGGCCTTGTCCGGCTCGGCCCACGCCGATGCAGGCGGCGCGGGACGGCGAGCCACGGGCAGCTGGCGCGCGGTACGAAGGCCCGCAGGCCCCTTACCGGTCTGGCCGACGACTGATCGGGCGGGGCGAACCACCACCGGTTTGGCCGGTGGAGCGTCTTCGATCACGAGCAACTCGGCAGGTGCGTCCTCGCTGAGCAGCGCGGGCGGGGCGGTAGGAGCTTCGGCCTCTTGGGCCGAGGCGGTGCTCAGACCGAGCCAGCTCGCGACCGCGAGAATGAGCAGTGAGCGAAGCGTGGTCGATGAGAATCCGTTCATGGCGATCTCCTGATGGCGTTCCGGTCGTAGCTACCTTCACCAGAAGGTGGGCAGGTTGTCTCGGTGGCCTCGATGGCGGTCGGCAACCTCAGAGGGCTGTCTCATTCCTTCGGGGGCTGGTTCCAAGCAGCCCACGTTCTGGCGAACGTAGCTACCTTCGCCAGAAGGTGGGCGAATTGTCTCGGCGTTCTCGACCGTCTTCGGCATCCGCGAGACTTCCGAAGTCTCCGAAGTCTCCGAAGTCTTCGAAAGTCTGTTCCAAGCAGCCCACGTTCCGGCGAACGTAGCTACTTGCGGATCACACACCGCAGCTTGGCGGTGCGGCAACGGGGGTTGAGGCGGACTTCGGTGGGACTGGCCACGACGGGTTTCTTGGTCACGATCTCCCACACCTCGGAGTCGCGGAACGCCTGTTTGACGATCCGGTCTTCCAGCGAGTGAAAGGTAATGACCACTGCTCGTCCGCCGGGTTTGAGGACGGTGGGCAGGACTGTGTCGAGGAATCTCGTCAGTTGGTCCAGCTCGCGGTTCACATGAATCCGCAGGGCCTGAAACACGCGGGTCGCCGGGTGGCTGCCCTGTTGAGTGTCGCGGACCTTGAGGACTCGTTCGACGACGGCCACCAGATCGGCAGCCGTCTCAACCGGTTCGAACTTGCGGCTGCCGACGATGGCCTGGGCCAGCGGGGCCGCTGCGGGTTCTTCACCCCAGTCCCGAAAGACGCGGGTGATTTCATCGGCACTGGCGGTGCGAAGGAACTCGGCTGCCGAGATCCCCGACCGCGTGTCGAACCGCATGTCGAGCGGGCCACCGGCTGCGAAGCCGAAGCCTCGTTCGCGGTCGGCGAGTTGATCGGAGGAGAGACCGAGGTCGACCAACAGGCGGTCGATCTGGGTCAGTCCGTGTGACTTGAGGATGTCGGGCAGGTCGGCGTAGCTGGACTGGACGAGAGAGGAGAGAGGAGAGTGGAGAGCCAGCTTGGCTTCGGCGAAGGCGAGCATCATCGGGTCACGGTCGAGACCGATGAGCTTGCCATTGGGGGCGATCTTCGGAGCAATCTTCGAACTGTGGCCACCGGCTCCGACCGTGCCATCGACGATGGTCAGCCCGGGCCGTAGATCGAGATGATCGAGGACTTCGTGGAGAAGAACGGGGAGGTGGATGGAGGAAGAAATGAGTGGTGAGTGGTGAGTGGTGAGTGAGCCAAGCCCAGGGGTTGCAACCCCTGGGCGTTCAGACTGAGAACTGATGACTGAGAACTTTTTCTTACTCCACCGTCACGCTCTTGGCGAGGTTCCTCGGTCGGTCCACGTTGCAGCCGCGCAGGACGGCGACGTGGTAGGCCAGGAGTTGGAGCGGGATGGCGGTCATGAGGGGTTGCAGGTATTCGTCGACATCCGGGACGTAGATCACATCGTCGGCCAAGTCGGCGATCGTGTCATCGCTCTGGCAAGCGATGGCGATGATCGGCCCTTTGCGAGCCTTGACCTCTTCAATGTTGCTGATGACCTTCGGGTAGATGGCACACTTCGGCACGACGAACACACTCGGTGTCTCGGGCGAAATGAGGGCGATCGGGCCGTGCTTCATCTCGGCTGCGGGGTAGCCCTCGGCGTGGATGTAGCTGATCTCCTTGAGCTTGAGGGCGCCTTCGAGGGCGACCGGGAAGTTGTACAGCCGTCCCATGTAGAGGAAGTTCTCGCGCTGGTAATACTTCTCGGCGATCTCCCGCACGGATTCGTTGCATTCGAGGGCTTTGGCCGCCAGTTCGGGCATGCGGCGGAGGTTGTCGATGATCCGCTTGCCTGCCGAGTACGACAGGTTTCGCATCCGGCCCAGGAACAGAGCGAGTAAGGTCATGACCGTGACCTGCGAGGTGAACGCCTTGGTCGAAGCCACACCGATCTCCGGCCCGGCGTGCAGATAGATCCCGCCGTCCGCCTCGCGGGCGATCGACGAACCGACCGTGTTGCAGATCGCCAGCGTGGGCAGTCCCTTGCGCTTGCACTCCCGCATCGCCGCCAGCGTGTCGGCTGTCTCGCCCGACTGTGTGATCGCAAACACCATCGTGCGGTCGGACATCGGCGGGTTGCGATACCGCAGCTCGCTGGCGTACTCGACTTCGACCGGCAGGCGGGCGAATTCCTCGATCAGGTACTCCCCGACCATCCCGGCATGCCAACTGGTCCCGCAGGCGGTCAGCACGATCCGGTCGATGCGGCGGAGTTGCTGTGCAGTGAGGTTGAGTCCGCCGAAGCGTGCCGTCGCCTCGTCATCGTCCAGGCGACCCCGGATGGCGTTCTCGATGGTTTGCGGCTGCTCGAAAATCTCCTTGAGCATGTAGTGCTCGTAGCCGTTCTTATCGAGGTCGGCGGAGACGTGGTTGAGCGTCTGAATCGAGGGGGACATGCGACCGGTGTCGCGGTGCAGCAGATCGACCCGGTCGGGGGTGAGGACGGCGATCTCGTGATCGGAGAGGTAGATCACCTCAGTGGTATAGCCGACCAGCGGACTGGCATCGCTGGCCAGAAAGTATTCGCCCTTACCGACGCCGACCACTAGCGGACTCCCGTTGCGGGCCCCGATCAGCAGATTTGGATGGTCGCGAAACATCACGCCCAGGCCGTAAGTCCCCTTGAGTTTGCGGAGCGAGACCTCGATCGCCTTGACGCAGGTTCGCACATCCTTGGGGTCTTCTCCCAGCATCACCTGCTCTTCGAAATGATGAGCGATCAGATGGGCGATCACCTCCGTATCGGTGGCCGAGCGGAAGGCGTAGCCGAGTTCCATGAGCTGGTTCTTCAGCGTCTGGTAGTTCTCGATCACGCCGTTATGGACGACGATCACTTCGCCGTTGCCGCCAGTGTGCGGGTGCGAGTTGAGGTCGGACGGCTCGCCGTGGGTGGCCCAGCGGGTGTGTCCGATGCCTGTCCTGCCGGAGACGGGAGAGGCTTCGAGCAGGTTGCTGAGCTCGATGACTTTGCCCACGCGCTTGCGGATCGAAACGCCATCCCGGCCAATCACGGCAATCCCCGAGCTGTCATAGCCCCGGTACTCCAGCCGATGGAGACCTTTCAGCAGGAATTCCGTGACATCGCGATGTCCGACGTAGCCGACGATTCCACACATGAGGATGTCTTTCAGATTTCGCGAGACCATTGAAGAAACAGGGAGCTTCCTGTCAATCCGTTTTATCGCGACCGTGTGAATGGGAGGTGAAGGAGAGGGGAGAGCGACGGAACTTCGATGAATTCCCGCCGCTTGTCACCTCGGAGTGAGTTCGGCCAAAAACTGGCCGAATCCGCCGATGTCCGACAGTTCGTTTTAGTAACACAGCCTGAAGGCGTCGGTCAATAAGAATTGTGACGGCATCGCATCTCGTTCCGGAATTGTGTAAATCTGTCCAAAAGTGGTGGCTAAGTTCACCCTCGGTGAAGACTTCCGAAGTCTCCAGAGACTTCGGAAGCCTATTGGCACCCGCAAACGCCGAGACAACCCGCCCACCTTCTGGCGAAGGTCGCTACGATGTTGATCCAAGACACAGCCCACCGGAAGTCTCTCATGTCCATTCGAATGAAATGTGTGGCAGTGCTGGGACTTCTGGCATTTTCCTGGGCCACCTCGGTCGCCCGAGCCGCTGAGACTCCGCAGCGTCTGCTGTACGTCGCCGTTCCCGGTGTTCGGAACTATCTGGAATACGGCGGGCACGGGCTGCTCGTGTTCGACATCGACCACGGCCACAAGTTTGTCCGCCGCATTCCGACGATGGGATTCGGGGTCAACGGCGTGCCGGATAATGTGAAAGGGGTCTGCGCCAGCGCCCAGACCGGACGGCTCTATATCAGTACGACGCGCACGATGCAGTGTGTCGATCTACGGACGGACCAGGTGTTGTGGGACCGCGAGTACCGGGGCGGCTGCGACCGGATGGCGATCTCGCCAGATGGGAAGGTGATCTACCTGCCGTCGTTTGAGAAAGAGTTCTGGAACGTGGTCGACGGGTCGACCGGAGTGATCCTGGCCCAGATCACTCCGAACTCCAAAGCTCACAACACCGTCTTTGGCCCAGATGGCAAGGCGTGTTACCTCGCCGGTCTCGGCTCGCCGCTGCTGACCGTGGCTGACACCACGACTCACACCGCAGCGCGCACGATCGGTCCATTCAGTGCGGCGATTCGCCCGTTCACGGTCAACGGGTCGCAGACCTTGTGCTTCGTGACGATCAACCAGTTGCTGGGGTTCGAGATCGGCGATCTGAAGACCGGGAAGAAGCTGCACCGGGTCGAGGTCGCGGGGTTCGCCCAGGGTCCGGTGAAACGCCACGGCTGCCCGAGTCACGGGATCGGGCTGACTCCGGATGAGAAGGAGATCTGGGTCTGCGACGCCGCGAACCAGCACCTGCACCTGTTCGATGTGACCGTGTCACCGCCGAAGCAGGTCGCCAGCATTAAACTCCGCGACGAGCCAGGCTGGGTGACCTTCAGCATCGACGGCACTCTGGCCTACCCCTCGACCGGTGAGGTGATCGACGTGCAGACTCGGAAGATCGTGACCACGCTGACCGACGAAGCCGGCCGGGCCGTGCAGAGCGAGAAGCTGCTGGAGATTGACTTCGAAGGGCGGGAGCCGGTCAAGGCGGGGTGCCAGTTTGGAGTGGGGTCGGTGGGGGTGCCGTAGAGGAGTGCATCGAGAGCGGTAGGCATCCGCTCATCCAGGCTTGGAGGGTCACCAATCTCACGGGAGATAGAGTCTCTGCCGCAGATTTCCTATAATTCGGTTCCCACCCCGTGGTAGAATTCCCCGAGAGGGCCATCTCGTGTCGACACCCGTCGTCCCTTTCGTGCGGAAGCTGATCCCGTACTACTAATCCGCGAATTGTTTTCACGCTGCGCAAATTTCATGCGGCTGGGGTGAGGCTTTTCACGGTGGCTTGGCGGGCGGGCCATCGCCACGTAGGACGGGCACATTTGCCCGTCCCGAGCGACGTTCGCGCGTCGAGAGCGAGTGACATGGGCCGGGGGCGACTGGCTGCCCATGTGGACTCGTTCTGG
>JAYTWO010000184.1:0-6155 GCA_043743415.1 Planctomycetota bacterium | reverse complement strand
CGAGTCCACATGGGCAGCCAGTCGCCCCCGGCCCATGTCACTCGCTCGCGACGCGCGAACGTCGCTCGGGACGGGCAAATGTGCCCGTCCTACGGTGGTGGGCGAAGCCCACTCCGTGAGTCCCTCGCTGACGCGTCGGGTGAATGAGCTCATGTCAGTGCCATTAGGCTGGTACCCGGCGTGATGATCGCAAAATCAGAAAACGGCGGATCGCCATTCACTCCCGGCCCGCCAAGTGCCGTAGTCTGTCCCCTGTGAGTCGATGCACCGTCCACTCCGACATCGGCGTGGCTCCGAGGGAGTGGTAGAACTCGATCGCGGGGGTGTTCCAGTCGAGGACGGACCACTCCATGCGGCCGCAGTCGCGGGTGACGGCGATTCCGGCGAGGTGTTGGAAGAGAGACAGGCCGATCCCTCGGCGACGGTAGTCGGGGCGGATGTAGATGTCCTCGACAGACAGACCTGGTTGGCCGAGGAACGTCGAGAAGTTGTGGAAGTAGAGGGCGAATCCGGCGAGTTGACCGGCCCACTCGGCGATGAGGGCCTCCGCGCGGGGGTGCGGGCCGAAGAGGTGTTCGTGGAGTAGGGGCTCGGTGGCTTGGACGGTGTGGGCGAGCTTCTCGAACTCGGCCAGTTCGCGGATCAGGGCCAGGATGTCGCCGCAGTCGGACTGGTGGGCGGGGCGGATGGTGAGCATGGTCGGGGTCGCAGTGGGGTCGCGCTCCGCTTCGAAGACTTCGTGTCGCGGCTAAAACGGTCGTAGCGACGCTCGCCAGAGCGTGGGATGAGTCGCTCGACTCGCGATGACCAGAGACGAACGGTTATCGCAATTCGCCCACGTTCTGGCGAACGTAGCTACCTTCGCCAGAAGGTGGGCGAGTTGGTGTCGATGTGGTCGCCGCCAGAATGCCGCCGGACGAGGCTCTCGGGTGGATGCGGTCGCTGGTTCCGGTCGCCCACGTTCTACGGCAAATACCCGGCATCGCGTTTCGAGTGCGGGTGGGCGCTCTCGTACGTCTCTTTGAGCCGTCGGGTGCTGACGTGTGTGTAAATCTGTGTCGTGGTCAGGCTCTTGTGGCCCAGGAGTTCTTGGACGCTGCGGAGGTCGGCCCCGCCATCAAGCAGGTGCGTGGCGAACGTGTGCCGCAGGGTGTGCGGCGAGACGTGCTGTTGCAGGTGGCAAGTCACGATGTGTCCCTCTAACAGCCGCCCGATGCTGCGGGTGGTCAGGCGTTTGCCGAACTTATTGAGGAAGATCGCGGCGACCTCTTGCGGCTTGCCGGTCGGGGACTGGACGCGGACCTCCATCCAGCGGTCGAGGGCCTTGGCGGCGAACGTGCCGATGGGGGTGATGCGCTCCTTCTTGCCCTTGCCGCGAATGAGCAGGATGTTCGCGTCGTGGTCCCAGTCCTCGACATTCACGCCGACCAGTTCGGCGACTCGCAGCCCGGCGGAATACATGACTTCCAGGATCGCCCGGTCGCGCAGACCCGCTGTGGTGTTCGCAGGGGGAGCCTCCAACAACTTGACGATGTCCTCGGTGGTCAGGAAGTTTGGCAGCTTGCGTCCGACGCGGGGGGTGCGGAGAGCCTTGGCCGGATTGTTGGGGGTTAGTCCCTCGCGCGTGGTATACCGAAAGAAGCTGCGGAGGCAGGCCAGTCGGCGTGCGATCGTGGTGCGCGCGTACTGGCACTCGTGCAAGTAGGTCACGTACCCGCGCAGGACCGGGATCGTGATCTGGTCCGGAGGCGGCTCGACGCCGACGCGCTCGGTCAGGTACTCGCAGAAGCTGTTGAAGTCGTCCTTGTAGGACTTGAGCGTATGCTCGGACGAGTTGCGTTCGATCCGCAGGTAGCGCAGGAAGCCTTGGATCGCGGATTGCATGGGAAGTGGTCAGTTCTCAGTGATGAAGCCCAGGGGTTGCAATCCCTGGGCTTGGGCGACACTTCACGCGGCTCGGCGGAAGGGGCGTTCCTCTTCGTCGCTGACGGTCTCGCGCAGCTTGCGGACCTTCTGGCTCAGCACGGCAGCGTCGTACCAGGTGAAGCACAGCTCGGGATCGGCGGCGAACTTGCCGAGTGTTTGGAGGATCTGTGGAGCGCTCTGGTTGTCGTACAGAAAGACGAATCGCTCGCCGTCCTTGACCAGAGCCAATACGTTCAGGCTGCGTTCCATCGCGCCACACTCCCTCGCGACCCGGCGGGCTGTCGCGGGTGGGGGGAAGGCCCCAGCCCGGAAGAAACGACGCCCCCGCCGGAACGTCTGCTGGGGTTATCGGACGGAGGCGCGCGGAGCGCCGCCCTGCTCAGAGCTCAAGGGTCAGAATCCGCTGCCCCGCTGGGCCTTGCGCGGTCTGAGTGCCACGGGCGTCAGAGACCATCGAACTGGGAGAGTCGGTGGGACTGATAAGGTTTAGCAAACCGGAAGCAGCAAACCGGGATTGCTGCCGATTCCCGCTGGACAATCCGGGAGCATCCTCCATTGACAATTGTCAGAAGGGTAAATAGACGATGCGATTTTGCCATTCTTCCAACGTGGACGCCGACCAGATTGTGGACAAACACTCGGCAATCGCGTGCGTGGATCGACTTTGGGGGATCAGAAAAAGTCCCGACATGAGGACTCCCACCTCCATGCGACGTTCCGCGGCGAACCGCATGGTGTTGACATCATGCGACAGCACCAGCCAGCCCTGACTGGCTGCAAACTCCAGGACGACATCGTCCGAGGAGGCGCGCAAATCTGCTTCTTGAACCGTGAGAATGTTCATGAGTGGTTGCCGTCGTCTGGCAGCCAGAACGATGCCATGACGCAGATCCTCATCCGCCAGAAATCGCGGCTGATTCACCGAGCGGTCTCCTCGAATTTCTGCTGAGTGTGAAAGAGACGCAGACGATCCAAGAGCGGCCCATGCTGGGCCTCGCTGTCACGTTGCAATTGTTTCCAGCGTTCGGACTGCTCGTTCAGATAGTGGTCCACCTGCACCCGATGACGCAAGTAGAAAGCAATCGCCCCGTAGACTTGCTCGACCGACAGACTGGGGAACTCTTCGGCAATGCCTTCGGGACTCCGACCATCCCAATATCCGTGAATCACCGAATCCAGTGATACGCGACCGTCCGCCAATCGCCATTCCCCATCGGATGTCTGCACGACGTATTCGCTGATCATCTGAGACATCGTTGAACTCCAGAAGTCTCTCGACCTGGAAACATTCTACTCGGCTGACGGGGATCTGGCCATGTCTTGGGAAGACTCGCGGAGAAGCACCATGACTACACGCTTGGCACGGCGGCGACTTCCCGCTTGTTCGAGGTCCACTGGCACAGCAGAATCCCCAGGAAGTACAGCGCGACCATGGGGCCCATCATCATCATCATGCTGATCGGCTCCGGCGGGGTCAGCAGCATCGAGATGAACGAGATTCCAAACACGGCGATCCGCCACTTCTCGATGAACAGCTTGACCGAAACGACGTTCATCCGCTCCAGAAACACCATCACCAACGGGAGCTGGAAGCCAATCCCGAACATCAGTGGCAGGATCGTCGCGAACGTCAGGTATTCCGAGAGCCGAGGTTCCAGCTTGACCCCCACGCTTTCGTTGTAGGTCATCAGGAATTTCAGCACCATCGGCAGCACGAGTCGGAAACAGAACACAATCCCGCCGCCAAACAGGAACAGGCTCAGCGTGCCGAACCCGTACATATGCTTGCGTTCGTGCATGTACAGTCCAGCGGCGATGAACTGCCACACCTGGTAGAAGACCCACGGGCTGGCCAGGACTAGCCCCGCCAAGCCGGAGACCTTGAGGTAGATCATGAACGGTTCTTGCGGGCTGAGCGCGACCGGCTTCTTCGAGTCGATGACTGCCTGCTGCATCAGTTCGATCTCGGGGGAGGACAACGTCAGCTTGATCGTCTGGTCCTCGGCGGTGGTCGGGAGTTTCGGGAACTGCTGAGGGAGAACGCGATGCAACTCAGCGATGAGCGCCTTGGCCGGCACTTCGACCGCCATTCGTCCGGTGGGCTTCTTGTTGATGAGAAAGGGGACTTGTGCCGTGGGGTCGACGGGGGGAGTCACCGGCTGGGGCATCTCCTTCCCAGTCAGCCACGCCCAAAAGTAGGGGAGCGGGTTGGTTCCGGTATCTTCGATGAACTTCACGCCGGTCGGGGCCAGGGCCTGATCCAGAGGCCAGCGGATGATATTGACAATCTCCGTCCCGAAGAACAGGCAGAACCCGCACCCGATCGCCACTCCGGCGATCGACTTCCAGAGGTGCGACCGCAACGCTTCGAGGTGCTCCCCGAAGCTCATCGTGGTGTCACTGAACAAGTCTTTCGCGGGATTGGGCATAGCGTTTTCAGCACGGACGGTTCGGACAACGTCGAGTCGATGGTCAGGGGCTCTGAGAGTGAGAGCCAGCGCGGACACTGCCCTGCCCTTGATCCCGACCACCCGCGAATGCTTCCCTTCAAGACCCCGGACCAGTGGGCGACTGTTCGTCACAACCGGGTCGAAATCAGGAAACGGAGCGAACCGGTCATTCTACGGTCCGGCAGCGGCGTTCTAAAGTCCGGGCGGGACTTCGAGAAAAGTGGCCCCTTGAGTGGCCTCTTCCAGAACTTCGGTGGCCCATTGATTCAGGCTCTTTCCGGCGGCTTGTGCTGCGACCAGCGCAGCCCCGTGGATTTCGGGAGGAACCCGCAGCATGAGCTTGCCCGAGGCGGGTTTTTCGGGGCGAATGCCCTGTTCCTGGCAATCGAGCAAGAACTCATCAATCGCCGTCTCGCAAGCCGTCCGTAACTCACTCACGGTTTCGCCGTGAAAGCTGATGATGGCGTGCAATCCCAAGACACGTCCGACAAAAATATTGTCTCGTTCATCGAAATCGATGCGAGCGGTATATCCGTTGTGAATCATGGTGTTCATGAGGTGACTCCCGCACGCTCCATCAGTTCGCGGGCCTCCTCGACCTGATAGCGTTTGGCTTCTTTTCCCGGATGAGGCCGATGGCAATGCCACTGCTCCCCCCGCAGTGTAAATTTGACCCGAGAACCCGCTCGCTCCGTGACCAAGCCACCCAATGCCACAATCAGTGCTTCGATGTCCGAGAAGACCACCGATGCCAAGGTCGGGCGGGCAAAGAGAGCCTGGAGCGTCTTCCGGTGCTTGGCATTCACGATCCCGGAATGCTAGCACATTTAGCAATCAACAGCAATGGCGACTTGACCGCAGTCGTAGCCAAGTAAATCGCTTTCAAGTAGGAAAGCCCACGGGTTGCAACCCGTGGGCTTGATCAGAGCATCGCGGGCTCGAGTGCCAGCGCTTAGGGCGAGACCGCCTCCACTCGCAGCTCATTCACCACCGAACGCACACCGGGTTCCTGGCGGGTGAAGATCTCGGCCAGTTTGCGGGAGTCTTCCGAAGCGACTGACCCGGTCAGCGTGGCGATGCCCTCATCCGAGATCGAGGTGTCGACTCCGGCCATCCCGCTCAGGCGTTTGAAATGTCCGCCGAGATGAACTTGGGCTGCAGTCAAGGTGGCCTGCGGAATGGTGAAGGCGATTCGCAATTGGGGGCGTGCCCGTTTGATGTTGCTGTTGCCGGTGTTGCCTGGGTTGCCTTGATTGTTTTGGTTGGTCATCTGATTGAACTGGGGGGTGAGGCTGGTGCCCGTTCCCTGTCCGGCCAGACGATTGCCAGTAAAGGCGGTGTTGCTGCGGCCCGTGAAGCCATTCTGGCCGACTTGAGCCCCGATGGAGCCGTCTCCAGTGTTGAACGTCGGCTGGTTGCCGGTATTCATCTGGACGTTGCTGCCCGTCGTATTGCCGCCTCCGCCCGCGTTGGTTCCGCCAGTCCTGGTGGATCCCGCAGCCGCTCCGGTCGACAGACTCGTGGCCTGAGTCGGAGTGATCTGGGTCACCCCCGTGGAACCTGTGGAACCGGTGGCGCGGGACTGGGCACTGGCGAGAGTGGCACACACGCCAAAACAGGCCCAGACAGCCAGAGTGGAAACTCGCATGGTGATGGTCACTCCCGGATCGCGAAGCCCTAGCCCTGCACGCTCGACATTCCGCACATCTCATTGTACGGACGCATCTCGCCAGTGTCGTCTTTCGCTCCGCGAAAGAACGTTCTTTCGCGGAGCGAAAG